>CAYJQA010000372.1:0-6051 GCA_964372065.1 uncultured Litorilinea sp. | reverse complement strand
AGGAAACTCAGGCCGAAGTCTATGACCGCGCGCTGGAGGAAGAAGCGTTGCTGCGCGAGATCGAAGAGACGGTGGCGTGCCCCACGTGCGGCGTGCCGGCCAAAGAGAACTGGGTCTATTGCCCCAACTGTCACACCCAGCTTCAGCACAGTTGCCCAACCTGCGGCAATTTGGTGCGCAACGAGTGGGAGATCTGCGTCTATTGCGGGACCAACCAGCAGGTAGCCGCGCCGCGGCGTGCGCCCAGCCCGCAGCCGCGCCAAGCCAACCCGCTTGCCCCCGGCGCAGAGGAGACGGACGAGGCGCTCTACCGCCCCGTGCGCGTAGCGAAATAGCGTCGCCGCGTTAACCCGCCGCGCCAACTGAGAGAGTACCGCCTTCCGAGAAGCCAACCGCTTTTCGGAAGTTTGTTTTATGCGGCGGGGCTGAGCGGCAGGACGAGCGGCGTGTGGATGCGGAGCAGGTCGCTGACGCGCAGTTCGAGCATGGTGCGGTCATCGCCGCCGCCGCCGAAGATGCGGTCGGCATAGCGTTCCCGCAGCGCCACGACCGCGGCGTCCAGGATGACGGGGAGCGGCGTGCGGTGGCCGAAGGGCGGCACGCCCCCGGCGGGATAGCCGAGTTGCTCTAGCACCACGTCGGGATGGGCCAGCTTGATGCGCTTAGGGTTGAGGCCGAAATGCCGGCCCAGCACGGCCCTGTCGATGCGGCGCTCGCCACAGCCGATGACGACGATCGCGGGCGGGATGGTGGGTTTGGTGGGGCCGCCGTCCAGCACAAAGAGCAGCGTCTTGATGATCTGGTCGGCGGCGACGCCCAACACCGCAGCCGCGGCGGGCACGGTGGGCGTATGGCCCAGGTCGCGGATCAGCCGCCCGGCAATGGCGTGGCGCTTCAGGTAGGCTTGCAGGTCGTCGACGGTCAACGCGCTTGACAGACTGTTGGACATAGGGATGATTGTAGCCATCCCGGCGGCGCGGGCCAAACTCGGCGCGCCCCGGTGTGTGACGGCGGAGGCGGACTGCTTCTATCGCGCCCTGGGCTTTCGGCGGGCGCCGAGCAGGCGCAGGCGACCCACTGCCCGGCGCTGTCGCAGGCGCAGGCGTCGAGTTGACGGGGCGCAACGCCTTTGGGCGCGTTTGCGGCCTGTGCTATGATCGGGCGCAATGATTCGCGGTATCACGTTTGATTTTTGGGATACGATGGCCGTCGACGATTCGGACGAGCCGAAGCGGGCCGCGTTGGGCCTCGCCAGCAAGGCGAATGAGCGCATACGCCTGTTTGCGGAGCGCACGACGCGGCGCTATCCGCACATCACCTATGCCCAGGCCGCCGATGCTTTCCGCGAGGCCAACCAGCGCTTTCGCCACGACTGGCACACCAACCACCGCACACCGGGCATCACCTCACGGATGTATGACGCCTATGAGGTGCTGGGCATCCAGCCGGGGCCGGGCGAATATGCCCGCCTGGTGCGCGAGGTGGATGAGTTGGTGCGCGAGATCGAGACGATGGAGATTCGCATCCCGCCGGATTTTGCGCCGGGGATTCATAACACGATGGGGCTGTTGGTGAAGGAATACCGGCTGGGGATCATCTCCGACACCATCCACACCAACGGCCGCGGGCTGCGCCATCTGCTGCAACAGCAGGGGCTGATGCAGTATTTTAGCTATTGCGTCTTTTCGGATGAGGTGCGCGCGGCCAAACCGTCCACCGATGTCTTCCGCCACGCCGCGGCGGGGCTGGACTTGCCCACGGACCAGATCGTCCACATCGGCGACCGGGAGAGCAACGACGTCGCCGGACCCATCGCCGTGGGGATGCGCGCCATCTTGTTTACCGGCATTGTGGACCGGGGCAGCCGTGCCACCCGCGCCCATGCCGTCTGCCGCAGCTATCGCGATCTGCCCAACGCCGTGCGCCGCGTCGGGTAGCCGTCCCGTCATTGGTTTGTCCATCGCCCATTACCAATATCCATTTGGATCACGATGTCATGCTGAGCGCAGCGAAGCATCCCCTCAGACCAGGGGACCCTTCCGGGAGCCCTTTGGGCGCGTCTCAGGGTGACAGTCATCCTCAGCCATTGGCCCTTGCTCATGACAATCGTCTCCTCACGTCCGGCTGTGGACGCCGCCATCGCCGAGTTGGCGGCGCGCTTTACCGCGAGCTTTCCCACCCAGGTCAAACGGCCGCGGGTGGTGGGGCGCGAGGCCGAATACCCGGTGGTGGACGGCAATGGGCGCGCCGCGGATGTGCGCCGGCTGTGGGCGCGGCTCATGGCGCGCGGCGACCTCCAGCCCAAGATGGATACGGGTAACGCCAATCTGACCGTGGGGTTGGAGGGCGAGGAGTACGGGTATGCGCTGGAAGTGGGGCTGGGTACGGTAGAGATCAATACGCGGCCGTGTCAAGACCTGTTCGAGATTCAGGCGATCACGGAGCGCGCGGTGGCGCGGCTGGTGCGGGCGGCCCTGGATTTTGGCTGGCAGGTGTTGGGCTATGGCGTGCAGCCCATCACCCCGGCGACGCTGCCGCTGATGTCGCCCAAGCAGCGCTACCAGAGCCTCTACCGCGCGATGGGGCAGGAATGGCTGTGGTACGCGGTGACGGCCAGCGACCAGGTGCAGATCGACATCGGCCGCGATGAGTTGGTTCACATGCTCAATTTCGGCAACTTGATGACGCCGGTCATCATCGCGCTGTGCGCCAACTCGCCCATCTACGGTGGCCGGCTCAGCCCCTATTGCAGCGGTCGTGAGGGGCAGATGGCTGCGATCCATGCGTCGGAGCATCGCCACGGTATGCCCCAGCGGCCCTATACCAGCATCGCCGACTACGTGGCGACGGTTTCCGAGTCCACCTTCCTGATCCTCAAAGCCGACAACGAAGTCGTGCCCAGCTCGCACCCGTTTACCGAGTATCTGGCCGAGCATGGGCCGGACTATGCGGCGTTTCTGTTTCACGAGCATTACATCTGGAACAGCGCACGGCTGCGCGTCGCCTATGGCACCGTGGAGATTCGCCCGGCGTGCCAACAGCCCTGGCGTGAGCACATGGCCGCGACCGCGTTGGGGGTCGGGCTGATCGAGGCGAGCCACGCGATTGACGCCTACGTGCAGGACGCGTTGGGCGAGGGCTACTGGGACGCCATGCGCACCTACCACCAGTTGGCGATCCTCCGCGGCCTGCGCGCGCCGCAGCCCGCGCCCGAGTTTCTCAAAGACGTGGTCGGGATGGCGTTTGCGGGCTTGCGCGCGCGGGGGCGCGGGGAAGAAACGTTGCTGGCCCCCATCTTCCGGCGCTTGGCGCGGGGCGAGAACCCGGCGCAACACGCGCGGCGCATCTTCCGCACCGACGGCCTGCCCGCCATGCTGGCGGAGGCGGCCATCCGGCCCGGTGCTACCAGACCCGCATCGTCTTAAAGGCTTCGGCGGCCGCGGCTCCAATGGGCTTGCCGCACTCGGCATCCATCTCGCGCAGCCAATCGAGACTCGCTTCACCGCCGGGGAACTGGCTCTTGTGCGCCAGGACCGCGGCGATTTTGCGCGGCTGGACGGCGCTGGTGTCCACAAAGATGTCCGGGTCGCGGTCGGTGGAAAAGAGGAAGACGCGCTCGATCTTGCCCAACCCCGTACCCGCTTCGGCCAACTGCTCCGGGCGATAGAGGGGCATCTTGGCGGGCATGTAGGCATCCAGCGCGGCCTGGCCCGCAGCCCGGTGGTCAGGGTGGATTTGGCCGGCCCAGTAGGGGTCGAACGTAAAGAGCGTGTCGGCTTGGGTGAGGCGATAGAGGTGGGCGATCTGGGCGCGCACCTCCAGGTCGGGCATCAACTCGCCGTCGTGGTGGCCCAGGTTGTGGGTGGCGTGGACGCCCAAGACGCGGGCGGCGTCGTCGGTTTCGGTCAGGCGCGTGGCGGCCAGGGCCGGCCGCGCCACACCGCTTTCCTGCGTGCCGATGTCGCCCAGGGTGCAGTTGACCGAAACGACCTCGACGCCGCGCTCCACGAGCAGCGCGATCGTGCCGCCGCAGACGCACTCCAGGTCGTCGGGGTGGGCGGCGACCACGATCAGCCGCTTGACATCGGCGAAGGCTTCAAGACCAAGATAATCGGGCATGAGCTAGGCTCCTAGCGGGCGAGTTAATCGGCGGCGACGGGCGCGGCGGTTTGCGTCGTGACCCGCGCCGTCACCGGCAGCACCCAGACGCGCGTGTCATAGAAGCAGGCCCCGCTGCCCATGTCGGCCTCGGTCTGGGCGGTGAGCTGGTTGACGTTGCGCCCGTCGGGGCTGAGCTTGGCCCACCAGACGCCCGGCGCCAGGACCGTGCCGGGCACGATGTCGCGCGTGACCTTGGCCGTGAGCGTGACCTCGCCGTGTTCATTGCCCACGCACACGGCCATGCCGTCGGCGACGGCGCGCGGGGCCGCGTCGTCGGGATGGATGTGGAGCAGCGGGGTTTCCTCGCGGCGCACGAAGCGGTCCACGTTGGCAAAGGTGCTGTTGAGAAACGAGTGCGCGGGCGGCGAAATGCAGACCAGGTCTGCCGTGGCGACGGCGTTGCGCTGCCAGATGGGCGGCGTGTAGGTGGGCAGCGGGTCATAGCCGTCGGCGGCCATGCGTGCGCTGTAGAACTCGCATTTGCCGCTGGGCGTGGGGAAATCGCCCTGGGCAAAGGGGAGGTAGGGCGCGGGCACGTTGAGCCGTACATAGCCCTCTGCCAGCAGCCGTTCCCAGGTGATCCCGGCAAAACGGGGGTGCGTCTGGGCGGCGACCAGTTCGGCCAGGATGGCTTCGTCGCTCTGGTCAAAGCACGGGTCGGCATACCCCATCGCCGCGGCCAAACGGCGGAAAATCTCGCTGTTGGGCAGCGAGTACCCTACGGGCGCGATGGCCGGGCGGTTGAGCGCCAGATGCAAATGGCCGTAGGGCTTGATGATGTCCCAGTGTTCCATCTGCGTGGTGGCGGGCAGCACATAATCGGCGTAGTCGGCGGTGTCGGTCTGGAAGTGCTCCAAGACAACCGTAAAGAGGTCCTCGCGGCTGAGACCGGCGCGCACCGCGGCCTGGTCGGGTGCGACCGCGGCCGGGTTGCTGTTGAACACGATCAGCGCGTGGACGGGCGGCCCGGCCTGCTCCGGCGTGGGGACAGGGTCGGCGGGGCGCGGGTGGTAATGGGCGCGGGCGATGGCCGTGGGGTCCAGGCTGAGCGCGTCGCCCAGGCGGTTCATGTTGATGGTGCGCGGGGCGGGCGCGGAACGTAGGTCGGCGCGGTACAGCCCGCGCCGGTCCAGATGGCGAAAGACGCCGCTGGTGCTGAGTTGGATGCCGCCGCCGTAATCGCGCCAGGCCCCCACCAGCGCGGGCAGACAGGCGACCGTGCGCACGGCCATGCCGCCCCCCGCGTGGCGCTGCATGCCGTAGTTGATGCGGATGGCGGCGGGTCGCGTTGTGGCGTAGTCGCGCGCCAGGTCGCGGATGCGCGCCGCGGGGATGCCGGTGATGGCGGCGGCGCGTTCCGGCGTCCAATCCGCCACGCGGGCGGCCAGTTGGTCGAAGCCCACAGTGTAGCGGGCGACATAGTCGGCGTCGTGCCGCCCCTCGGCGATGATGACGTGCATCAGGGCCAGGGCGAGCGCGGCGACGGCGCCGGGGCGGATGGGGATCCACTCGTCGGCGGCGCGGGCGGTGCGCGTGGCCGCCGGGTCAATCACGATAACGCGTCCGCCGTCTTTGCGCGCCGCCTGGATGAAGTTCCACAGGTGGACGTTGCTGGTCAGGGTGTTGCTGCCCCAGATGAGGATGAGCTTGGCCTGGGCGTAGGCGTCCGGCTCCATGCCTTCGGTCGCGCCGATGGTGTAGAGATAGCCCTCAAAGCCCGCCTCGGAGCAGATGGTCTGGGCCAGGAGACTCGCGCCCAGGCGATGAAAGAAGCGGGCCGCCATGCCTTCGCCTTGCAAGAGGCCCATGGTCCCGGCATAGGAGTAGGGCAGCACCGGGGCGGGGCCGTGTTCGGCCACCACAGCTTGCAGCCGGGCCGCGATGTCGGCG
>CAYJQA010000371.1:0-6057 GCA_964372065.1 uncultured Litorilinea sp. | reverse complement strand
AGATAGGCATTGGCATCGTCGGGCGCGAGCCGGATAGCCTGGCTGTAGTCGGCGAGGGCTTGGTCGAGGTCGGCTAGGCTCTCGTGGACGCGGCCGCGGGCGGCGTAGGCGGAGGCCAGTTCGGGGTCGATCTCGATAGCCTGGTTAAGGTCGGCAAGGGCGGCGGCGGCATCGCCCAGGGCAAGCTGCGCCAGACCGCGACCGATGTAGGCCGGGGTGAGCAGCGGGTCGAGCGCCAGCGCCGCGGCATAGTCGGCAATGGCGGCGGCGTTGGCGCCCTGCGCCGCGAGCGCGTTGGCGCGGCTGAGGAGCGTGCCGGTGTTGGTGGCGTCGAGCGCCAGGGCGGCGGTGTAGTCGGCGATCGCGCCGGGCAGGTCGCCGGACGCTTCACGGGCGCGGCCACGTCCGGAATGGACGGCGGCGGTGGGCGTTTTGGCGAGGGCGACGTCGAAGTCGGCGATGGCAGCGGGCCAGTCGCCGAGGGAGCGGTACAATTCGCCACGGGCGGCATACGCCGCGGCGTCCTCCGGGCTGAGTTCGATGGCCTTAGTATAATCGATCAGGGCGAGGTCGGTGTCGCCGATGTCCTGATAGGTGCGGCCGCGGTTGCTGTGGGCGACGGCGAGCGCGGGATCGAGGGTGATGGCCTGGGTAAAGTCGGCGATGGCGGCGGCAAAGTCGGCCCACGCCCGATAGACACTGCCGCGGTTGTTGTAGGCGGCGGCGTTCTCCGGCTGTAGCTCGATAATGCTGGTGTGATCGGCGACAGCTAGGGCAAAGTCGCCGCGTTCCTCGTAAAGCCGGGCACGGCTGTTATAAGCGCCAACCAGGGTCGGGTCTAGCTCAATCGCTTTCGTGAAGTCGACCAGCGCAGAACTTGCCTCGCCCAGAGCGCGATAGGAGCTGCCGCGGCTGTTGTAGGCGGCGGCGTTGGCCGCGTCCAATGCGAGCGCGGTGGTGAAGTCGACGACCGCGGCGGCATGGTCCGCTTGGCTGGCGTAGGTGCGACCGCGGTTGACATAAGCGGATACCAGCTTGGGGTCAAGACCGATGGCGGCGCTGAATTCGGCGAGGGCGAGGTCAGGCGCGCCCTGGCTCAAGTAAACATTGCCGCGGGCGTTGCGATGGGCGGCGCTGGCGGGTTCCAACTCAACCGCTTTGGTGAAGTCGGCGAGGGCTTCGTTGAGCATGCCCTTCGCTTCATTGACGCGGCCACGGCCCGAATAGGCGGCGGCGGATGCCGGGTCCAGCGCGATGGCCTTGGTGTAGTCGACCAGGGCGAGGTCCCAGGACGCCAGAGCCTGATGGACGCCCCCACGACCTGCGTAGAGCGCGGGGTCATCCGGCGTGAGCGCCACGGCGGCGTCGTAGTCGGCGAGCGCGGCGGCATAGTCGCCCTGTTCGTCCAAAAGACGGGCGCGGGCGGCCAGGGTGGCGACATGAGCCGGGTCGAGGGTGAGCGCGTAGGTGTAGTCGCCGAGCGCCAGGCTGACGCGACCCAGGGCGCGATAGGCCCCGCCGCGACCGAAGTAGACGTTGACGTCGTCGGGCGTGAGGGTGAGCAAGGTGGAGTAATCGGCTACGGCGGCAGCGTAATTGCCCTGCTGCTCAAAGAGGCGGGCGCGATTCGCCAGCGCGGTGACCAGCGCAGGATCAAGCTCCAACACGGCGGTATAGTCGCCGATGGCCGCGGCCAGGTCGCCGACTTCGGCGTTGAGCGCCGCGCGGCTGAGGAGCGCGCCGACGTTGGCGGGGTCAAGGTCGAGGGCGACGTCGAAATCGGCGATGGCAAGTTCCGGTTGGCCGAGCGTGCGGTAGAGGCCCGCCCGCGCGAGATAGGCGGCGGTGTCGTCGGGGGCGAGTTCGATGACCCGCGCATAGTCGGCCAGCGCGGCGTCGGTGGCCCCCGTCGCTTCATTGGCCTTGCCACGGCCCAGCAGCGCCGGTGCGGAATCCGGGCTGAGCGCCAGCGCGCTTTGGAAGTCGGCGAGCGCGGCCGCGCCATCGGGCAGTGCGAGATAGGCGTTGGCGCGATTGATGAGGTTCTCCACGTCCTGGGGGGCGAGGGTGACGACGGTTGTGTAGTCGGCAATGGCGGCGGCCAGGTCGCCCTGGCTCTCATAGAGGCGGGCGCGACTGCTGTAGGCCCCTGCAAACTGCGGGTCAAGCGTGATGGCTTGGGTGTAGTCGGCCAGGGCGGCTGCCGTGTCGCCCAAGGCGCGGTAGGCGTTGCCGCGGTTGACATAAGAGCCGGCGTTGGCCGGGTCGAGTTCGATGAGCGTCGTGTAGTCGGCCAGCGCGGCCGCGAAATCGCCCTGTTCGCTGTAGAGACCGGCCCGATTGGAGTAGGCGGCGACCAGCGTCGGGTCAAGCTCGACGGCGCGCGTGTAGTCGGCGATGGCCGCGGCGACGTCGCCCAGGTCGCGGTAGGCGTTGCCGCGGGCATTGTAGGCGGCGGCGTTGGCGGGGTCCAACTCGATCACGCGCGTGTAGTCGGCGACGATGGCCGCGGGGTCTGCGCCTTCCAGGCGGGCGCGATTGGTGTAGGCTCCGGTCAGGTTTGGGTCGAGGCTGATGGCCTCGGTGAAGTCGGCGCGTGCTTGGTCCGACTCGCCCAACTGCTCGTAGAGACTGCCGCGGGCCAGATAGGCGGCGGCGTTGTTCGGGTCCAGCGCGATGACGGCGGTGTAGTCGGCGATGGCCGCAGTCAACTGGCCGGCGGCCTCGAAGATCCGGGCGCGCTCGTTGTACGCGTTGATGTTGGCGGGGTTGAGGTCCAGCGCGCGATCAAACTCGGCCAGGGCGCGCGCGGTCTCGGCGAGTTGGGCGAAGATGCGGCCGCGTGCGACATAGATGTTGTCGTCTTCGGGGTCGATGGCGAGAGCGCGGCTGAGGTCGGCGAGCGCGGCCTCAGGGTCGCCGTGGGCCAAGTAGGCGGCGGCGCGCGCCGCATAGGCGAGCGGCATGTCCGGCGCGATTTCGAGGGCGGCGTTGTAGTCGGCAATGGCGCGGTCGAGGTCGCCGAGTTCGGCGTAGGCCAGGCCGCGGTTGAGCAGGGCGACGGCGCTCTCCGGGTCCTGCTCCAAGGCCGCGGTGTAGGCGGCGATGGCTGCGGCATAGTCGCCGTCGTTCACGGCGAGCGAGGCTTGACCGAGCAACTCATCGGCGGCGGTGGGTGTAGGCGTAGCCGAAGCGAGCGGCGCGTTGGCCGGCGGTTTGATGGGGCTACAGGCCGTGACCGCGAGGACGGCGATCAGGACCACCGTGGGCAAGTATGGCCGGGCATGTGACGGCATGACAGATGTACTCCTCGACTAACGGCTAGCGAACCTCACCGTGTAGGGTGATCAGCAAGCGCCGGCCCGGCGCGGACCGGCGGAACTCGCACAGGTAGATACCCTGCCAAACGCCCAGCGCCAAGTGGCCGCCGCTAATGGGTACGGTGAGACTATGGCCGACTAAGACACTCTTGATGTGGGCCGGCATGTCGTCCGGGCCTTCGTCGCTGTGGCGATAGGGCGCATCGGCGGGGACCAGCGCGTGCAGGAAGGCGGCCAGATCGGCGCGCACTTCCGGCTCTACTCCTTCGTTGAGCGCCAACGCGGCGGAGGTGTGCAGCAGGAAGCAATGCGCCAGACCGACGCCAATGCCGCTTAGTTCGGGCAACTGCTCGGTCAGGTAGTGGGTGATTAGGTGGATGCCCTGGGGCCGGGGGGTAAGCTGCACTTCCCGCTGAAACCAAGCCATGACGTCTCCGCGTTTCGTGAATGGCGGGCCGGCGCAAGGCGATAAGGCGCACGATCCCCATAAAGATGACGCTCAGAAACGCGAAAGAGTGCGGTCAGTTGTGGGCGAGGGGCGATGCGGTCTGGGCGTCCGACTGGTACAACGGCAGGTCGAACCAGAAAGTTGCACCTTCGCCGGGGTTGCTCTCTAGGCCGACCGTGCCGCCGTGCGCCTCGACGAGCGCACGCACGATAGCGAGGCCGAGACCGGCGCCTGTGGTTGGGTCGTCCGGGCGGCGGCGGCTGGGGTCGGCGCGGTAGAAGCGTTCGAATACGTAGGGGAGATGCTCAGACGGGATACCCGGGCCAGTGTCGCTGATGGTGATGCGGGCGAAGTCCGGTGTGCGGCGGGTCGCGGTCAGGGTGACGGTGCCGCCGGCAGGTGTGTGACGAAGCGCGTTGCCCAAGAGGTTGTGCAGGATCTGGTTGATGCGTTCGGCGTCGGCCAGCACGATGAGGTCTGCCGCCGCGTCGACCTGAAGGTGGATATTGTTGGTGCGGGCCAACGGCGTAAGGACGGCGCCCATTTGATTGACGGCGGCCGCCAGGTCAACGGGGCGGCGGACGAGCGTCAGATGGCCTGCCTCGGCCTGCGCCAGTTCGTGCAGGTCGTCCACCAGGCGGCTGAGCAATTGGGACTCCAGAAAGACGTTGCCGACTTCTTCGGGGGAAAGGGGATAGACGCCATCCAGGATGGCCTGGAGGTTGCCCTGGATGACGCTCAACGGGGTACGCAACTCGTGGGCCACGTCGGCCAAGAGACGTTGGCGCAGCTCTTCCTGGAGATGGAGTTGCGAGGCCATCCGATTGAAGGCCGTCGCCAACTGGCCCAGTTCATCGTTGGTGTGAACGTCAACGGTCACAGCAAGGTTGCCGTGCGCGATTTGGTCCACGCCACGGCGCAGGCTGTTGAGCGGGCGCAGGATGGTCCACACGAGCAGGCTACCCATGGCCAGCGCGACCAACCCGGCCAGCCCGGCAGAGACGAAGATGGCCGTCTGTACTTGAGCCAGCACCTGCCTTTCCACCAGACCGACCGGACTGCTGCCGGAAGTGGGAACGATCATGGCGACAGTCTGCCCGTTGACGGTTACGGGCGCGCCGACGGCAAGCAGGTCCGTTCCCACGGCTTGTTCACTTGTGCCCAGGGGAGTGCCGTCAGTCGGCGAGACAATCAGCACCTGGCGACCCGCCGCGACCATCATTCCTTCGCGGCCGTGCATCTGGCCGCGCATGCCGCCCATCATAGTGCCGCCGGTCATCATGATCGGCGTGGCGTCAAGTTGGGACTGGATGACGGTCCATGTCGCGCCGGATCCATAGAGGGCAGCGACCTGCTCGGCGACTTGAGACAACTGGCGTTGCTGCGCCTGGCTGAGATAGACGCGATAGGTCTCGCCCGCGACACGGTCGATGAGCCAACTGGCGGTGACCAGCGCAATGATGAGTACGAGCGCCAGCGCGCCCAGGACCTTGACGGCGAGATTCACGGGATGGTCACATTGAAACGATAGCCGACGCCAAAAACAGTCTCGATCCGGCTGGGTTGGCCGGATTCGACGTCAAGCTTGCGCCGCAGGTTCTTGATGTGGCTGTCCACGGTGCGCTCCAGGCCAGGATAGTCGTAGCCCAGCGCCTCCTCCACAAGCTGTGTGCGAGAGAAGGCGCGGCTCGGATGGCGCATCATCAAGTAGAGGATGGCGAACTCACTGGGCGTGAGCTGTACCGGCGCGCCCGCCAACTCCACGCGGTGGCCTTCCGGGTCGATGCGTAAGCGGCCAATCTCGACCGGCGGTTCGGGCGTCGCACTCGCGGCGGTCTGCGTTCGCCGCAGGATCGCCTTGACCCGTGCGACAACCTCGCGCGGGTTGAAGGGCTTGGTCACGTAATCATCGGCCCCCAGCTCGAGGCCGACAATGCGGTCCACGTCGTCGACGCGTGCGGTCAGGAGAAGAACGGGCAGAGTCGCCAAAGCCGGGTCGCCGCGCAACGTGCGGAGTACCTCAAGGCCGTCGATTCCGGGCAACATCAGATCGAGGACAATGAGGTCGGGGCGCTGCGAGCGAACGGACGGCAGTACTTCGTCACCGCGCAGCAGCGTAGTTACTTGCCACCCCGCTTGCTCTAGGTAGCTGCGGACAAGCCGGACAATTTGCGGGTCGTCGTCGACGACAAGAATCGAAACGGACATGGTATGGACCCAATGGTTGGTGACGGATCGCTACGGATAATGATACCGGTTGTGGAGCGTACTCCACAACCGGTAGATCAG
>CAYJQA010000370.1:0-6082 GCA_964372065.1 uncultured Litorilinea sp. | reverse complement strand
GGCAGCGCACAGCGTTTGGGACGCTGGGGTCGTAGGTTCAAATCCTATCTCCCCGACCTTTGGATATAGCGAGCGCAGCAAAATCCCTTGCTGCGCTCGCTATGACCGCCCGGTTTGCGGGTATAGCTTAATGGTAAAGCTCCTGCCTTCCAAGCAGAGGACGCGGGTTCGATTCCCGCTACCCGCTCACCGCATGGCCGTCACGTTCCTCGCAGGCTCCTCGGATCGGTAGCTCAACGGCAGAGCAGGGGGCTCATAACTCCTTGGTTACAGGTTCGAATCCTGTCCGATCCACTTTACCCCAAGTTGCAGTAGCTGCTACCGCCCATAGCACGTATATATGGTGGGTCTACTCCAAACCCAACGGAGTAGATCACTGTGCCACACCAAAGAGCTGGCACGATTCGCGATGCGTTTGACCTGTTCTTGCTCGACGCCCAATCGAGAGACCTGGTAGCAAATACGCTGCATACCTACAGGCTGGAACTCGCGCCATTCCTTCAGTGGTGTGAAGACTGCAATCTTGAGTTACTTGGCGAGATTGCGCCTGTCCATTTGCGGAAATTCCTCTGTGGCCCCCATCAATGGCCTACCGCATATGCCCGATCTTTTGGGACGATTCGTTTGAGGCCATATTACACCTCGTGATAGTCACCAATGAAGTTCTCGAACTTCGCGCGCATATTGTCATATTTCGGATCAGGGTTTCTTAGCCGCTCGATAAACGTAGGGAAATGATTAACAACTGTTCGAACCATTGAGTGAGGATTAACGTAATAACACTCGATGGTCGTACCGCTTGTGGTCATTTCTGGAATAACATCGAAGTCCCTTGTTGTTTTTGCGGGACAATTGTGAATCAACAAAGCTGCTTTTGTGGCAGCAAGGTGGTACAAACCATTACGTAGGCGGTTCCAGAACTGATCGACAGTATGTCGAGAATAGCCATACTCTGGATATACATCAGAGAATCCAGCAAAGAAATCGGGACCTGCGGTACCAGTCTTTTTCGAGGTTGGATTGAGAGTCTTCCCAATCATCTCGAAATAGGAGATTATGACTGACAAAAGCCCATATGCCGAGTGTGACCAAGCTGATGGATGCTCATGATGTTCGATTTCTTTCAGAATTTGGACAGCGGGACCCAATTGCCAGACATCAACTCGAAAGTGAAACACATAGATCTTCGTGTCAGGACTCCAGGGTTGTTGAAGATGATTGATCAGTACCATAGGAGAGGCCGCAACCTCACCCGTGTCGAAGTCGATAAATTCACTCTTTCGGAATGACGTGGTCATGCAATCACCTCATTGGAATTCGCTGCCTATGTTATGCAGGATGCGGCATTCCTCGTGCATCGTAACCGATGGACGCTGTGTTTGCTCCTGAATAAAGAATGAGTGGCGCAGACCTATTAAAATGTAGTCTACCCCTTGAGCGCGCCCGCGGTAAGCCCCTGGATGAATTGCCGCTGGAAGATGATGTAGACCACGATGACCGGCACGCTGACGATGGTGGCGCCGGCCATAGTCAAGGCATAGTCGCGCGTATAGCGCGACTGGAAGAACATCAGCCCGACGACAAGCGGGCGTAAACTCTCGCGCTGCATATAGATGAGCGGCAGCAAGAACGAGTTCCAGGCCCCCAAGAAGCTGAAGATGCCCAGGGTGACCATCCCCGGCGACGCCAATGGCAAGATGACGCGCCAGAACACGCCAAACTCCGTACACCCATCCACCCGCGCGGCGTCGTCCAACTCCGTGGGCAGCCCCTGGAAAAAGGCCCGCATGATAAAGATGCCAAAGGGCAGCCCCAGGGCCGTCGTCGGGATGATCATGGCCCAATAGGTGCCGAGCAGCCCAACGTCGCGCAGCGTGTAGTAGAGGGGGATCATGATGGACTGGAACGGCAACGTCAGCCCAATCAGAAAGGTGTAGAAGAGAATGTTGCGCCCGGTAAAGGTGTGGCGGGCGAACGCATAGCCGGCCAGCGAAGAGAGCACCACCGTAAAGAGAACGATGGGCAAGCTGACGATGACGCTGTTGAGAAAATACTTGCCCAACCGTCCCTGGACCCAGGCTTCGGGAAAGTTTTCCAACGTGGGATTCCGGGGCAGCGCCAACGGCGCGGCGGCAATCTCGCCGCCCGTCTTGAGCGCGGATGACCACACCCACACGAACGGCACGATACACAAGAGGGCCACTGCAATCAGGAAGGCGTACTTGGCTACCGTCCCCAGCAGATCACCCAGGTTAATGTGGCGTGAGCGCCGCGGCGCATGCGCTTGCGTTGTCATCGAATCCTCCCAGAGTAGACGGGCTACTTGGCGCTGACATCGCTGCGCTCGCGCAGCGTGATGAATATGTACGAGGCGACAACCGACAGCACCGTGATCACCATCGTCAGTGCCGCGGCATAGCCGACTTGATTCTGCATAAAGGCCATCTTGTAGGTATAGGTCGCCAGCACTTCGGTCGCGTTGGCCGGACCGCCCTTAGTCATGATGTAGACGATGTCAAAGACATTGAACCCGCCGATCAGGGTATAGGCCGTGAGCATCGTCAGCATGGGGGCCAGTTGCGGTACAGTGACATAGAAGAGCCGCTGCCAGGCATTGGCGCCGTCGATCTTGGCGGCGTCATGCACCTCCAAATCCACGTTTTGCAGCGCGGCCAGCAAAATCACAAAACAGAAGCCGAAATAGGCCCACAGCCCGGCGAGCAACAGCGCATAAAGGGCGTAGTTGAGATCGCCCAACCAGCCGCGCGCAACATTCCCAAGCCCTACCGCCCGTAAGGCGACGTTGATGGGGCCAAAGATCGGGTGATAGATCCAACTCCAAATCATGCCCACCACCACCGGCGCCAGCACAACCGGCATAAAGAAGACTGTGCGAAAGATCACGCGCCCCACCGGGCTACCCCAGACCAACGTTGCCATCAGGAGACCGATCACGACCGGCGTCAAGGTGCCCAGGGCGATCCAGATCAGATTGTGGCCCAATGACTTCCACATCAGAGCGTCGTTCCACATCTTGACGTAGTTGGCGAAGCCGACAAATTCTTTGGCAGGTTGGGCGCCATCCCATCCCGTCAGGCTGTAATAGATCGTGGTCAGAAAGGGATAGAGTACAAACGCCACATAGAGCAGAAATGCCGGGGCGACAAAGGCATAGGAAGGCAGATTCTTGCGCGCCCAGTAGCCCAGTCCTCGCTTGCTTGGGGAGGATCGCACGGGTGACGCGGTCGTGGAATAGGTTGCCATGGGTTGCTTCCTCTACGCGCAGGCTGGATGTCGTCGTTGGTGTGAGCTGCCGGCCCCATCGCCGGACAGTCATCGCACGAGACACAGCGGGCGTCCACTTGCATGGACGCCCGCCACCAAATCAACTAAAGAACTGTGTGTTATCGCCAAGCCGGCGAACGCACATCGCGCGAGGTGGGCGCCTCATGGCGTAATATCCATCACCTCGCCTTTTTCAACCGCCTCACGCATGGTCGCTTCCAGGTCGGCGGCTTGCTGCTCGGGCGTCTTGGCGCCCGCCAGCACACCGGCAAAGCCGTCCCACATCATCTGATTGAAGTTGGCCGGGGTCACTACGTCGATGTTGTAACCCATGCTGCCGGCCTGCTCGGCGATGATGTTCAGCGCAAAGGCAAGGAGTTCCGGAATCTCCAGGCCTTCGGTGTTGACCGGATAGGCGGGGACGATGCCGATTTCTTCGACCCAGCGCGGCCCCATCTCGTCGCTGATCAAGTAGTTGAGGAACTCGAGCACCTCTTTCGGGTGCTCCGTCTTGGACGAAACTACCCAGCCCGAACCAATGCCGCCCGGCACCACGACCGGCTTACCGTCGATGGGAGGAGCAAAGAAGAAGCCAATCGGCTCCGGCGTCAACTCGGGGGTAAACGCATCGTTGATAGCCCAGGTGCCGGTGGTGTGCATGGCCGCCTGGCCATTCTGCAGAAACGCCAGACCGTCATTGTAGTTGATGCTGTTGACGTCGGGCGGGAAGCAACCGGCCTCGTTCAAGTCGACGAAGAACATCTTGATGGCCCGGACGGTGTCTGGGTTGTCCCAGGATTCTTCGCCGGAGATCATGGCCGCCAGCCGCTCGGCGCCGACCATGTTGTTCATCAACATGCTGAACATGTGGAAAGAGGGCCAGCTTTCGCCGTTGGTGAAGCCGATGGGAATTAACCCGACTTCCTTGGCTTTACCGCACAGCTCCATGACCTCGGTCCAGTCCTTGGGAATCTCCCAGCCGTTTTCCTCAAAGATGCGCTGGTTGTAGAAGACGCCGATGAACTCCAGTTCGTTCGCCACGCCGTAGGATTTGACGTCGAAGACGGCGCGCTGGCGGGTCCAATCGTAAATGCGCTGGTCCCAGCCGTACTCGGCGTAGGCATCGTCCAACGGCATAAGCAGACCGGCTTTCGCCAAGACACCGGCAAAGCCGGGGCCGAGGTCATAGTAGAAGATGTCGGGGCCGGTCCCGGAGTCGAGCGCAGTCTTGATCACACCGCGCAAGGCGTTCGCCTCGTAGGCTTCACGCACAACCTCGATATTGGGGTGGGACGCGTTGAACTCGGCCACTACCGCATCCATTTGGTCCGACACTTCCTGGAATTGGTCCCAGAAGAGGATCTGAACTTTTTCACCGGCAGGAGCCGCTTCCCCGCCGGCCGGGGCAGCTGGAGCCGCCGGCGCGACACACGACGCCAACATCATCAACACTGCGATCCAACCCATCAACGACCAGACAGTCTTTCGCATCATAGGTCTCCTTGTAGGGCTGCAGAGGGATGAAAATGGTGAAACGGTGGGGGACGACGGGAGCCGCTTTCTATTGTAGTGGATGGGATCGGGGGTGTCAATCATTGGCGCAGACTGAAATTGGGGCCGCCGCGGGCGGCTAGCTCTGGCGCGCGATCAGATCCCGCACCTCCTGGCGCGTCGGTGCGCCCTCCATCGGGCCGCGGCGCGTGACGGCCAATGCGCCGACCGCGTTGGCGAATTGGGCCGCGGCGGCTACGCTCAGCCCGTCTAATATGCCCGCCGTGAACCCGGCGCAGAAGGTGTCGCCCGCGCCGGTGGGATCGACCTCTTCCACCTGGAAGCCCGGAATCGCATACTCGGCGTCCGCCGTAAAGACCTTGCAGCCTTGTGCCCCGCGTTTGAGCAGCACCACCTTGCCCTGCGCCGCCAATGACCGGCAACCGCTGTCGTCGTCCGCCGCGCCGGTGAGCAGTTGCGCCTCGCCCGCGCTGGGCAGAATGTAGTTGGCCCGCTCCACAATCGGCTGCCACTGGCCGCGGATGTCCGCCACGCGCAACCACTCGGCGCGGATGTTGGGGTCGAAACTCACCTGGGCGTCCGCCGGGAGCAGGTGCATGGCCCGCACACAAGCCTGAAACGAGGCTTCGGTGATCACCAGATTGCCGCCGGTCAGATGCAGCCACCGGGCGTGCTGGAGATAGTCTGCCGGCACATAGTCGGGATCGATCTGCCCGGCCGCCGCCTCGCGCCAGTGAAAGATGAACTGACGGCTGCCGTCGCTGGCATAGGCGACAAAGGCCATCCCGGTGGTGCGGTCGGGCAGCACTTGGACGTGGCGGGCGTCGACGCCCTGCTCGGCGAAACGATTGAGGATGCAGCGACCGAAGCCGTCCGCCCCGACTGCGCCGATAAAGCCGCTGGCATGACCAAGACGCGCCACGGCATTGACGTACACGGGGGTATCGCCGCTGGGATACGGCCCGGCAAACGTGCCGATCTGGTCGAACGGCTCGTCCAGACGGACACGCATGATCTCGACCAGCATAGTGCCCAACGAGACAACGGCTGGATACGACGTCATGGGTTGTTCTCCGGGTTCTTGGGCTAGGCCAATGCGCCTTCGATGTGGCTCTCGGTCAAGACGACCGGCCGGCCGTGGAGCAGCGCCAGATGCTGGATCTGGGCGGCATGTTCCACGATAACCGTGCGGCGGAAGGCCTCGCTCAGCGTACCGCCAACGGTCACCAGCCCGTGATTGGCCCACACACAGCCAAAGCCCTTGCCCATCACCTTGAGCAGCTCA
>CAYJQA010000369.1:2184-6097 GCA_964372065.1 uncultured Litorilinea sp. | reverse complement strand
CAGGCTGGTAGTCTCGCTGGCGGATCGTGTGGCGTAGAGGCCGACGCTAAAGGTGCTCTCTTCGCTCGTCGTATTCACATTTTCGGCGATGGTGACATGCTGGAGCAGGGCCGACGAGTCAATGACGAAGATACCCGCGCCATAGGTGGTGGAGATCGCGGTGGAGTTGGCCGCGACCACGTTGTTGGTCATGGTGATCGCGCTGCCGCTGACGTAGAAGCCGCCGCCTTCGCCCGCCACATTGCTGTTGCCAACGACGATGTTGTTCTCGAAGACCGCCGAACTCTTGTAGACGTACAGGCCGCCGCCGATGCCTTCGGTTTCGTCCTGGGCGGTGATGATGTCGCCGGCATGTGCCACGACCCGGCCCGTCTGCGCGATGACTACGTCTTCCTCGACCACGGCCGTCTGCGTGGTGATGTCCTGGCGCACGGTGTTGCCGCTGATGGTGTTGGAGATGATGGCCGCCGCGCCCACATCTTCCAGCGCCAGCGCGCCGCCGTTGCCGGACGTCTCGTTGTCCTCAATGAGATTGCCCGTAAGCTCTACCAGGTCGGCGCTCAGGTAGGCCGCGCCGCCGGGACCGTTCAGGGTGTAGCTGATGCTGGCGTTGTTGCCGATGAGCGTGCTGTTGGCGATGCGGGCATAGAGCGCGTCGGCATAGACGCCGCCGCCGCCGATCGCGCCCACGTTGCCGCTGATGTCGGCGTCGTCGGCGTCCAGCCGGATCCCGTCCACGTAGAGACCGCCGCCGCGGCCCAGGCTGATGGTATTGCCGGTGATGACCGCGCCGCCGCGGACGGTCACATTGCCGCCCGGCGCATAGAGACCGCCGCCGTCGAGGGCCGCCTCATTCCGGCTGACGACGCTGGCGCTGATGGTCACGGTGCCGCTGATGACGGCAAGACCACCGCCGCCGCCGGTGACGGTCTTGTTGGCCGTGACGCTTGCGCCGGCGGCCAGCGTGAGCGCGCCGCCGGTGAGATAGACGCCGCCGCCGCCAACCTGCGCGTGGTTGTTCGTGACCGTGCTGCCGCGCACAGTGACATTCCCACCCGCGGCGGCGATGCCGCCGCTGACGCCGGTCGTGATCTGGTTCCCGCTGACGATGGAGGCGTTTTCGACCACGAGGCTGGCGGTAGTGGCGGTGAGAAAGACGCCGCCGCCGTCAATTTGGGCGATGTTGTCGGCGATGGTGACGCCGCTAAGGGTGGCCGTGCCGCTGCCCCCGGCATAGACGCCGCCGCCGTAACCCGTGGCCGCCGTGTTCTGGCTGATCGTGCCGCTGACGACGCCCATGCTGCCCAGGGCATAGATGCCGCCGCCGTCGACGCGGGCGATGTTGCGCTGTACGGTGATCGCGCCGCTGAGGTTGCTGACGCCGGTCAGGTAGATGCCGCCGCCGCTGCCCGTCTGCGCGATGTTGTTGTTGACTGTGCTGCCCGCGCCCAAGGCCAGGGTCATGTCCGTCCCATAGACGCCGCCGCCGTCGGTCTTGGCCGTATTGTTGCGGATGGCGCTGCCTGCGCCGAGGGTGATGCTCAACTCTTGTGACGAGTAGATGCCGCCGCCGCTGCCGGTGACGGCGGTGTTGGTGTAGACCGTGGCCGCGCCGGAAGCGTTGAGAGCGCCGAGGATCCCCGCGATGCCGCCGCCGTTATTCTGGGCGCGGTTGTGGTGGACGGCAATCGCGCCGGTGACGTTGAGGACGCCGGTCTGACCGACGAAGAGGCCGCCGCCGTCGAGCGCGGCCCGGTTGTAGGCCAGCGTGGACGACCCCGATCCCAGCCCGCCGCCGCCGTTGACGTAGAGGCCGCCGCCCTTGCCAGTGGTCGCGGTATTGGAGAGGACCGTGGTGGAACTTGTGGCGATCAGGCGGCCCGGATCGGCGTAGCCGCCGCCGCCGTCCACTTGGGCCGTGTTGCTGAATACCTGTGCGGTCGTGACCATCAACGTGGTGTCGCCCACGTCGGGGTCGCCGGTCAGATAGAATCCACCGCCGTTGCCGGTCGTCGCGCGGTTGAACTCGATCCGCGTCGCCCCGGCGTCAAATTCGCCGCCTTTGGCATAGAAGCCGCCGCCGTTAACCTGGCCGCGGTTATTCAGCAGTGTGAGCACACCGAAACTGGCGCTGCTATTCTTGGCGATGTCGGTGGTCGGGTTGGTGAAGTAGAGCGCGCCGCCGCTGCCGTTGACCGCCACATTGCCCTGCGCGGTGGTCGCGGTCGTCGCGGCAAAGCGCGCCCGATCGGCGTAGAGGCCGCCGCCGTGATCTTGCGCCGTGTTGGTCAGGAAGGTCGCGGCCGTGACCGTAAGGCCCGCGCCCGCGCCCAGGTGCAGACCGCCGCCGTTGAGTTGAGCGGTGTTGTAGGTGGCAGTAATAGGGTCCGTGCCGGAAAGCTGCGAGTTGTTGAGATAGGCCCCGCCGCCATGCCGCTGCGCCGTGTTGCGCTGTAGGTCCATCCCCCCGGCGGTCAGGCCGGTTGAGTTCATCACGTACAGCCCGCCGCCGCTGCCCACCAGCGCCCGGTTGTACTGGATGACGTTCGGGCCAAGCGTGCCGCCGACCGTCGCCGAGATCATGAGACCGCCGCCCACGTCGGCGGTGTTGGTGACGATGGTGTTGTTGGTGATGGTCGTCGCGGCGGTGGTCGCGCCGTCAATATAGAACGCGCCGCCCATGCCGCCGGTCGCCTGGTTGTCGCGTACCAATCCGTTGCTGCCGACGGTCACGCTGCCCGTCGCGCGGAGATATGCGCCGCCGCCGTGCAGGGCGCGGTTGTTGCGCACCTGCGGGCTGCCGCTGAAAGTGACGGTCGCGGCGGCGACATACGCCGCGCCGCCCATGCCGCTGGTCGCCTGGTTGTTCAGCCACGTCACGCCCGCCAGGTTGACCGTCCCTGCGCCCGTAACGGCGATGCCGCCGCCGCTGCCCGTGGTGGCGGTGTTGGTCATGACCTGGTTCCCGCTGAGCGTGAGATTGCCGCCGCTGCGATAGAGCGCGCCGCCGTGGGCCTGGGCCGTGTTGCCGATGAGCACGAGACCATCGAGGACCAGGCTTCCGCCGCTGGCGGCGATGCCGCCGCCGTTGCCGCCGGCGCTATTGCCGGTCATGCTCCCGGCGAGGGCCACCGTCGAGTCCACGGTATAGAGCGCGCCGCCGTCGCCGGTAGCGGTGTTGTCTTGGAAGCGCGACCCGCTGCCGTAGAGACGGCTGCCCGGCGGCAGCCAGATCGCGCCGCCCGCGGGGACCTGGTTGCCGCTAAAGAGCGTGCCGGTGACACCCACGCGACCGGCGACCCGCGGGTCTACCACGAGACCGCCGCCGACCGTAGTCGCGGTATGTGTCTGCACCCAACTACTGACGACATGCAGGTCCACGCGCAGCCCGCTCAAGTTGGGGCTGATGGGCGCGGTGACGGAGATGCCCTGGCCCGCGGCCGCGGTCTGATGCTGGACGTACAGCCCGTCCAGGGTGACGGTGCGGGTGACGGTGGTCGTGAGCGGCGCTTCGATGGTGATGGCGGGCAGGTTCGCCGCGCCCAGGATGCGCGTCGTGCTGGTGAGCGGATAGGCGACCGGGTCGGCTTCTGTCTGACCGACAACAAAGCCGTCGATGAACCCGCCGACCAGGTGAATGGACTTTGTGATCTCGACGCTTTGGCTGTAGTCCCCCTCTGCAATCCATAGCGTGTCAGGGCTGGCGTCGTCATCGCTCGCGACCTGGATGGCGTAGTCAAGGTCACAGGCGTTGGCATAGCTGTAGTAAGCCGGGACAGGCGGGTCGATCACGGCCGGGACTAACTCGCGTTTGCAGTCGTCGCTCGTCATCCCGCCCACGGTCACATAGAGCACCGCATCGGGGTCCTGGCTCTGCGCGTGGGCCACACGGCCCACGCCGCCGAGCGCCAGC
>CAYJQA010000369.1:0-2174 GCA_964372065.1 uncultured Litorilinea sp. | reverse complement strand
CCCCCCCCACCCCCCCCCCCGGGGGGGGGGCGGGGGGGGGGGCGGCCCCCCCCCCCCCCCCCCCGCCGAGCGCGAGCAGACAGCCCGCCAGCATCAGCGCGGCGAGCAGTACACCCAGTATGGACCGGCGGCGGGCCGGTCGGACCGGAGACGGCGGAAGCGGAACCAAATCGGGCATGGGTCTGTGCGCCTTAACGGTGAATTACCGGCAGCTGCATGACCGCGCCGGTGTTTGACGTGACAAAGCTAAGTGGGATCACGGCCTGGTTCGCCCCATTGCGCTGGGACGTCACGACGATGGTAAAGGTCTCTGCGCTGGCCGAAAGCTGCGCCGCGGCCTGGACCGGGATCGTAAGTGCCACGGGCATCGCGCCGGCGTGGAAGCCCCCGATGGTCACCGTGCCGGGGAGATTGTTGACCTCCCAACCGGTGGGCGTCGCCAGGGGCGTCACGATGTACGTATCGGCCAGGCTGCCCCGGTTGAAGATACGGATGCCGAACACGAGGAGACTGCCCTCTTGGCGCAGCAGGACGCCGGGGCCAACGGCCACGAAGTCGAGGACGCTGTCGCCGCCGCTGACGACGGTGGCGACGCTGTCGCCAAAGCGCGTGTCTTGCGTGTTCACCACGGGGGCCGCGATATAGACGCCGCCGGTCGCACCCGTGGCCGCCCCGGTGCTGCCCGCGCCGCCAACACCGCCCCGCACATCACTCGCGGCCAGCCGGGCCGCGGACGCCGATAGGATGGTGACTTGACCACCGTCGCCGCCGGGCTGCGCCGGGTCGCTGCCTGGGTGGCTGTTGCCGCCCGCGCCGCCGAGGATTTGTCCCGTATTGGCGAGCAGGCCGGGGTCAACACTCAGGATCACGTGGCCGCCGTCGCCGCCGGGGATGCCGGCGGCGGCATGGGTGACGTTCGCCCCGTCGCCGCCGCAAAACAGCCCGCCGGTGGTCACGGCGGCAGCCGTCACGACCAAGTCGCCGCCGCGGCCGCCGTCGGCCAGCCCGTTGCCGCCGCAGATCGTACCCTGATTGAGCAGGGTGCCCGCGGTGAGGTCAACCGAAATGCCGTCACCGCCCGCAGTCGTCGCGTCCGCGCCTGCCAGCTTACCCTCGTTCTGGAACACGCCGGTCACAGTCATGGCCTGGCGTCCGCCGATGGGGTTACGTAGTTCCAGCACGCCGCGATTGATCAGCCCACTGAGCACGATCGGGCGCTGGCTGAACATGGTCACGCCCTCCGGCACGACCACGGTCGCATCCGCGTCAGGGACGCCCGGGGGGTCCCAAGAGTCGGCGCTGTACCAGTTGCCGCCGACGGCCGACGCGCTAGGCTTCAAGGTGGGATTGACGGCCTTTAGCTTGTCGGTGACGGCGACTTGGCCGCCGGTAGCGGTGGACACGACCACACCGCCTGCCAGGGAGCCGCTGTAGCCCGCTTCGACGGTGGTGGTGACCGTGCGGCGATAGACCGCGCCGGGGTCGAGGGTAACGGTCCAGTCGCCCGCGTCGTGCAGGTCCGTCAACGCAGTCTGGGCCGGGTAGGTGTTGGCGATGGTCAGGTCGAGCGCCAAGTTGCCCGTGTTGGTGACGGCGATGACATAGCGCAGAGTCCCACCGGAGCGGGCGGGGCTGGGCGTGGGGACGCGCGTCACCACGATGGCGGGCCGCGCCAGCTTTGTGGTCACACTATAGACGCCGCCGACGCCTTCGACGCTGGTTACGACAAAGGTGGAGACGAGGTCGGTGGTAACGGTGGGGGCGACAGTAGCGGTAAACTTGGTCGTCCACAGCCCGTCCGGCCCGGCGATGACCGGCGTCCAGACGGTTGCGGCAGTGGTGGTCAATCCGGCCGGGAGTTGGCCGCGTACCCGCGTGTGCAGCGGCACCGCGCCCAGGTTTTCCAGCCGCAAGGCAAACTCCACCGGCTGACCGGCCGCGACCGGGTCGGGCACGCTCTCGCCGCTAAAGTCCAACACTGCGCCCGAAATGTCGGCCGCGCTGGTTTCGACGGTCGCCGACGCGCTTACTCCTTCGCCGTCGGCGGCGAGTGCGGCGGCAAGTGTGCCGGCAAAGCCCGTGGCAATCGTGGCGACCACATTGGTGGACCAGACTTCGCCACGGCCAATGGTCACATTTTCCCAGAGCACCGGACCGACCGGGGTCGCCGCGGG
>CAYJQA010000368.1:0-6143 GCA_964372065.1 uncultured Litorilinea sp. | reverse complement strand
GTCGCTGGCTGCTTACCGGGGCAAGGCGGAGTCGCTACAGGCCTTGCTGATGCTGAATGCCGTCAGCGAAGTCGAACGCGCCGACCTGCAGAAGCTGAAGCAAGACTATCTGACACGCGCCAGTGTACAGGCCTATACCGCCGCCGAAGCCGAACTGATCGCCCTTTGCCAAAAGGCCGCTGGGATGATCTCCGCCGCCATTGGCTTGAACTATGCCGCTGCGTGCGGCGCATCCTGCTGTGGGTGATAACCATGCATAACATCGAAAATTTCCCTCCTGAACTGGATGAGGCGACGGATAGTCTGATCCAGAATCTGCTCGCATCCAAACCGTTTCTGGCATATCAGCAATCCCAAGCACGGCTGGATGCCGACCCGCAGGCGCGCGCCTTGCTCGAACGTCTTTCTGCGCTGCAGGCCGGCCTGCGGCGCAAGCAAATCAACGGCGGTATCACCCAGGCGGACATTGCAGATCTGCGTATGCTCCAGGCGCAGGTGCAGGCGAATGCCGCCATCATGGCCTATGCCCAGGCCCAGCAGGGGGCAATGGACTTCCTGCGCGAGATCAACCAGGAAATCAGCCAGTCGCTGGGCTTGGACTTTGCCTCCCTTGCCCGGCAGAATAGTTGTTGAGCAGGAGAATTGCGATGCCCCTCTACGAGTATCAGTGCGAAGATTGCGGTGAAGTCTTTGAAGTGCGCGCGACCTTTCAGGAAAAAGAAGCCGGTTTGGTGTTGGTCTGCCCCAAGTGCGGCAGCCATGTCGCGCGCCAAAAACTCACCGTCCCGTCGATGCTGCACGGCGGCAGAGAATTCTCCCCGGCGGTCTGTGGTCCCAACGCCGGATCGAGGTGTTGCGGATAGCTCGTCGAACCAGAGAGTTCGGACTGTTGATCGTGCTGGGAGAACGCATGCTTCGTGCAGTTGTGGAGCTGGTGATAGTATGAACAGACACATCTCGATTCAGATGATCGGAGCACCAATCGGTGTATGTGGCGGCGGGGTTGAGGATGCCTGGCGCAAGGCGGCTCAGTTGGTGACTCGCCAGCTTTACCACTATTTCGGCGATCAGGTGAACATTGAGTACTTCGATCTGCTGGATCCCAACTGTCCAGCGCTGCCTCCGAACAGCCAACTGCCGCTGGTGCTGGTGGATGGGCGCGTGTTGAGCAGCGGCGGCAAACTCTCGACATCAGCCCTGCGGCGTCACCTGGAAGGGCTGGGCATTGTGCGGGTAGAGCCTGTATAGATCCGTGAGCGCGGACGGCCGGGATGGGTGGTATGAGTGACTCACAGAGAACGATATCCAGCTTGCGCCATATCATGTACCGCTTGGTCGGCCAGCCCGGCGACAATATCCATGAAACGGTGCGGCAGAGCCTGCAAGCTTTGTGCGAGATGGTTCCCCTTGCCGCCGCCGGGATCGCTTGGCAGCCAACCGATGGCGGCGGGAGCCCTCTGGGCGCGCCGGCCCAAGGCGATCTTCCCCCTCTCGATATCCGTTGGCCGGAAACCGGCCCGCTTATGTCGTCGCTCCCGTTTGACCCCGTCGGAAATACGCCTTGCGGCGTGCTGCCGGAGAGGGATGGCGACGCACCGTGGCTGATTGTGCCTCTAGAGTGCGCCGGTACGGCTATGGGCAACCTGTGGGCGATCCCGCAGCCTGGTCGGCGGCTTGCCGACCATGATCATGCGATCCTATGGCTGATGGCCGGTCAACTGGCTCTCGCCTGTCGCAATGCCGACCTACGTCAAGATCTGATGACGCAATCCGCGCGACAGGAAGTCCTCCTGCAACGGCTCATGCACGTCAGCGAGGAGTGCCGCCGGCATGTGGCCCGCGAGTTGCACGACGAGATCAGTCAGTCCTTAGCGGCCCTCATTCTCCAAGCAGATACCGCCGCAGCGACCTTGCGGAGCGATTCCGGCATGGCTGCATTGAGTCTCAAAAAGCTACGCGGTGGACTGGTGCACTTGATGGATGAAGTTCAGCGGTTGGTACTGCAGTTGCGTCCTGCGCTACTGGAGCAGAAAGGTCTGCTGGAAGCTCTGCGCTGGTATGGCCAGCAGTACCTGCAGCCACTGGGCGCCCATTTTCATGTGTCGGGGGGAAGATGCGCTCCTGATCTGCCGATGCTGACCCGCCTTACTCTCTATCGGATCGGGCAGGAGGCCATAGCGAATGCCGCGCGCCACAGCCGCGCCCGCAACGTGTGGCTGGAGATCACTTGCCGCGATGACCTCCTCATCCTGACCGTCCGCGATGATGGCTGCGGGTTCGACCCCGCAGAGACGCTTGCCCATCCGCAGGAGATGAAGGGCCTGGGACTATTGAGTATGCAGGAGCGTGCCGCGTTGCTCGGTGGCGCACTGACGATAGACTCTGCGCCGGGACACGGCGCGTGTGTGCAGTTCTGTGCCCCCCTTGCCGAAGGATGTCGCCCATGACTGCCATCCGTATCGTACTGGCCGATGACCATGCCGTGCTGCGCGACAGCCTGCAGGCATTTCTAGCGTTGCACCAAGATCTAATCGTGGTCGGCGCAGCATGCGATGGCGCGGATGCCATCACCCAAGTCCTCCGGCTGCAGCCGGATGTTTTGGTGCTGGACCTCGGTATGCCCAATCTGGGCGGGCTGGAAGTGACCCGCCGGCTCAAACGCGATCTGCCCGCCTGCAAGATTGTGGTTTTGAGCCAACATCAGGACCCGGACTATGTGTTACCCGTCCTCAAGGCGGGCGCGGACGGCTATGTGCTGAAAAAAGCTGGCGGCAACGAGGTTGTACAGGCGATCCGGGCGGTCCATCACGGCGAAGCTTACTTGCATCCTGCCGTAGCCCATATGGTGCTGGAGCTGTCCGTCCGCGTAGAACCAACGTGCGACCATCCGCTTGCTGCGCTCACGTCGCGCGAACGCGAAGTGCTGGTTCTGATTGGCCAGGGTTGCACCAACCGGCAAATCGCCGCGACGCTCTCTGTCAGCGGAAAAACGGTGGATAAGCACCGGGCCAACCTGATCCGCAAATTGCGGCTCGGCTCGCGGGCCGAACTGATCCGTTTTGCGCTGGAACAGAAGGTTTCTCCGCCCGAACAAGGCTGAACTCCGTTTTGGTCTTCCCGGCCGTGCCCTCGGGCCACTTCACAGTAGGCTTTTGCCACCCCTGATAGTAGGTCTCCTTCACCTTTTCAATTTGTGAAGAAAAACACAAAATGGGTGGGGCGCGGATTGACACCTCCATGTCGCTCATGCTGGTTGCCGGCGGTTCCGCTTGGGAGCAGGGCCGCCGGTGACGGCAGACCAGTGTCCGTGGCGCGCGACTACCAATCAGGCGAGAGTCCTCCTCTCCCCAAATGCATACAAGGAGTCATCAAAGATGAACGGAAAACGCAGAGCCGCGTACCTCCCCCATTTGTTGATGGTGATCCTGCTCGGACTCGCCGGCTGTGTCGGCGTTCCCATGTCACCGGAAGGGGCGGCAGCACCGGCCACTATCTCCGGAATGGTGCTCGACGTCACCGGGGCCGGGGTCGCGGGTGCGACCGTCGCCGTGGAGGGCCAGAGCGTCACCGCTGTCACGGCCGCCGATGGCTCCTTCACACTTGCTGGCGTGAACGCCGGTTTCGTCTACCTGTACGTGACGGCCCCTTCTGAGGCCTATGTGGACGGGGAGACCCTACAATCGATCTTTACCGCGGCAGGCGGCGCGGTGGACGGCGTTGCGATCACGTTGTCGGGCAGGCCGAGCGCAGACGCCATCTATGTAGGCATGGAAACCTGTCAAGACTGCCATGGCCGCGAATGGGAAGCCATGTTCGCTGCCGTGGACGGCAGCGCCAGCGCCGCCGCACACTCACGCTTTGTGACCGAAGGCACCAGCCACCTGGTGTATCCTGAGCTATGGCCCGCGCCCGGCGACAGGTTCCTTCCGCGCAACCCCAAGGGGGAATTGCTGATGGTCCAAGACCCGGCGGACGGCGCCGGCCTGGTCAACGTGGTTCTGTGTACACGCGATGGTGCAGCGGGACGAGAGTACCTCTTCAAATTCTATCAGGAGCTAGCCGAGGGCGCGACGCCGCGCACGGAGGATGCGCTCGACTGTGCGGACGACCCAACCGCGGTCGTTATCCCCGTCGCGGCCACCATTGGCGGTGAAGGGAACTGGGGTGAGGGCTACGCCGATCCGGTCCACGCGGCGGACGACCAGTACCCCAACTTCGGCGAAGGCAAACAGCGCTATATGGCGCGCATCCAAGATGTTCCGTTCCTGGTGACCTGGATGGCAGAGCACAACGTGCCCTTAGAGCGGGCCAAGCAAGACTACGTCGCCTACCTGCCGGTCTATATGGTGCAGGACGGGACGCCCGACGGCTCGGACATGATCCCGGAAGGTAAGGTGGGCATCCCGAAGCTCTGGCAGAAGTCGCCGGACCATTGGGCCACGCCCGACAACACCCTCTCACGCAACTGCGCCGGCTGCCATGCGACCGGCCTCCAGATTGACTATCAGGACTTCACCGACGGCGAGGAGACCTACAAGGCAGTCGTCACGGCGTTCGACTACCTGGATCTGAATATCACCTGTGAACGCTGCCACGGGCCTGGCTCGGACCATGCCGATACCAGGGATGCCACCAAGATCATCAGCCCGCAGTATCTCACGGCCAAGGCGGGCAACGAGTTGTGCGGCCAGTGCCATGCCTCCCATGCCGGGAAGAGTGCCACGCCGGAAGGAATCTTCAAGTACGCGTTCGACGCCACCTACCAAGACTCCCTCGGCTACGGGACGCTCGTCCCAGGGGTGCACGATCTGGAGACCTTCTATTTCAACCTCAATCAGCCCACGCTGACCGACAACTGGAAAGAAGGCTCGTTCCACTCCTGGCCGGACCAAAGCCACAGCCGGGCACACTCGCAGATGCTCCCGGAATTCCTGCAATCGGCGCATCTCAACAATCCCTACGAGAAATTGACGTGCGCTACCTGCCACAACGCCCACAGCCTAGATGGCGGTCCGGCCACCCTGACCGTGGACGACTACGCGTTTGCCAATCCGGCCTACGGCAACAACACCCTGTGCCTCGCCTGCCATGCCACCCACGGCCCATTCGAAGCAGTGCAAAAGGCTGACGTGGCGGTGCTCCAGATTGACGCCGGTGGGCAGGTTACCCAGGACGGTGATGCCCTTACGTTTGAGGTCACCGACGCCGCCCTTGCGCGCAATCAGGTTGCCAGGGCCATCGCCGAGCATATGCAGGCCGGGGCTGGCATGGGCGGCGCGCTCTATACGCCCGACGATCCGGACATGCCCGTCGGCAACTGCACGTCATGTCACATGGCGAAGATCGGCAAACTACAAGACGTCAATGATGACACCCAGTATCACCTAGCGCCTGACCAAAACGGTTTGAGTGCCGTGGCCGAAGGGAACGTCGCCTCGCACGTCTTCGACATTGTCTGGCCGGCTCAGAGTTCGGTTCTCAAGAACCCGGACCCGGCTGCGGCGCGCGACTATGACATCATGCCCAACTCGTGCAGCAAGTGTCATGACTTCGCCCGCATCAGCGGCGATAGTGACTAGACACCGGGAGTGTGGCAAACCTAGACGATAGCGGCAGCCGTTTCGGTTCCACTGGGGTTGGAGTTCCCAGCCCCAGTGGAACGTAGTGATCCGTTACTGCTGCCGTCATACTGCCTATCCTCGTTACGCCTGGGCATTTCGCCCTACGCCCGCGATTCTTTCCGATTGCGTAGGATGCCCGCGCCTTGGGGGCAGAGTATTACGGGTGGCCGAACAGCGGTCCGCCGTCATTTGCCAGGACGGGTTCGAATCGGTATAATCACACCATCTGATTGTTGCGTTTTGGCTGTTTGTCCAACGCATATTGCCAGTGTAACGGTGGGGGATAGTTTAATCGGCAGAACGTCTGACTCTGGATCAGATAGTTGGGGTTCGAATCCCTGTCCCCCAGCCTAAAGTAAACGCAATATTGGTAGTAAAGTAAGGCCCGCCGAATCAGGTCATCTGCCAGGAAGACCGGATCGGTGGGCGTACGCTTATTCCAGCCCAGCCGGTCGTGTCTGCGCTGGGCTTCCGCCCCCGTGGAGGCGCATATGAAATTCTTGCTCGGCGCGCTAGCCAGCT
>CAYJQA010000367.1:0-6149 GCA_964372065.1 uncultured Litorilinea sp. | reverse complement strand
GCCCGTGACGTCGCTGCTGGTAGAGCTTCCGGCCGGTGAGAACCCCGCGGGTGCGGTCGTCGCCGCCGACATCACGCAGTTGTCGGCGGTCCCCTACCGCGGCGAGTTGACGCCGGCCCCGGTCGAAGTCCCGCCCGCATTGGATTGGGAGCCGGACCCCTCGCTCGCACCCCGGCCACAAGTCGGCTTGCCGAGCGCGCCGGTCACAGTGTCCGGCCAGGGAACACAGCGCGGCCGCAACTTGGCCGTCGTGACCTTCAGCCCTATCTACCAAGACCCGGCCACCGGCGAAGTACGCTACGCCGAAACCGTGACCGCCGCGGTCGCGGGCGCACAGCCCGCGTCCGAGTTTGATGCGTTGGCCGCGCCGGGCGACGCGCGCTTTGCGCCCGTCGCCACCCTGGCGGCCGCGCCCGGCCCCACCAACGAATGGGCCGACGATACTGCCATCAAGCTGATCGTCGAGCACGCCGGGCTGCAGGTGATCGACGGCGGCGCACTGGCCGCGGCCGGGCTGGCTACGCCCGCCACCGCCACCCTGCGCCTCTTCCTGCGCGGGGTCGAAGTCCCCCTGCAAATCGTGGACGGCAACAGCAACGGCCGCCTGAACGCAAGCGACCAGGTGCGCTTCTACGCGGCCACGGTGGGCGATGCGGTCAGCCCCACGAGCGTCTACTGGCTGATCGCCGACGACCAAAACGGCGCCCGCATGGGCACGCGCCCTGTCGCGCCCGCCGGCGCACCGGAGCGGACCGTCGCGCTCGAGCCGGGCGTCTACTACGCGCCCACCGCGTTCGACACGCAGATCGCCGGGCCGGACGGCGCCCACTATTTCGTCGCCTCCGCCGATGTCGAGCCGGACGGGTCAAACGCCGCCTTCAGCGTGACGCTGCCCCATCGCCTGCCGTTGGCCGCCGGCAAGGCCGCCCTCACCCTCCACATGGCCGCCAAAAAAGTGGTGGACGATCCCGACAACTGCGAGGGACCGCGGGCGCACCGCCTGCGTGTGGCTCTGGGCAGCACCCTCACCGACGCCGCCGACGCCTGGAGCGTGACCTTCGACGCAAGTTGTCTGAACAATGCGCTGGCGCGCACCTTTGCTCCCACCGGCGGCGACCAACTGACCGTGACCTTGCTTAAGGGGACCGACCCCCTCGCCGTCCGGTTCGACGCCATTGACTATGCGCTCCCGGTGAGCCTCAACTTCGGCGGCGGCGGCGCGATCTTCGCCGGTGACGCCGGGGCATACCGCTATCGCCTGAGCAACACGGCCGCGGATCGCGTCGTCTACGACATCACCGACCCGGCCAACCCGGCCATCCTTACCGGGTTGAGCAGCAACACGTTCCAGGACACCGGCGCGCACCGCTACCTGGTCAGCGGCAGCGGCGTCGTCTTTACGCCTCAGGTCGAGGCCCACACGAAAGTGACCTTCAAGACGAGTGACGCGGCCGCTATCGTCTACATCGCGCCCGCGGACTTCGCCGCCGCGCTCCAACCGCTGGTCACGCTGCGCCAGTCCCAGGGCTATGCCGTCAAGGTGGTGGACATCCAAGACATCTTTGATGCTTGGAGCTTTGGCATGGCCGACCCCGCAGCCATCCGCAGCTTCCTGCGCTTTGCCGTCGGCCGCTGGCAGCCCGCGCCCCTCGCCGCCGTCTTGGTGGGCGACGGGACCAGCGACCCGCGCAATTTCCTGGGCTTTGCCAACGGCAACTTCGTGCCGCCCTACATGGCCCCCGCGGACCCCTGGATCGGCTACGTCCCGTGTGAGCCGTGCTTCGGCCAACTCGACACCGACGACCCGCTCGCCGAATCGCCCTTCCTGATGGATATCTGGATTGGTCGCCTGCCCGCCAACAGCGCCCAAGATGTGCAGATCATGGTGGACAAGATCGTCCGCTATGAGACCGACGACCAACAGCTGGTCGCCTGGCGCGGCAATACGCTGCAGGTCGCGGACGACTACTTCCAGGCCGATGGCAAACTGGACGCGGCCGGCAACTTCCCCCAGTTAGCCGAAGACGTCATCGCCCTGCAGCCGGCGGGCGTGCGCGTCCGGCGCAACTACTATGGCGCGACCACCGACTTCAGCGGCTTGCCCCCTTCGTTGAGCGCCTTTTTCCAGAGTATCGCGGCCTATTTTGTTGGTGAGCCGGAGGCCGCAGTCAAACGTACGCTGGACTACGCCAGTTCAGGCATTGCGCTCTTCACCTTTACTGGGCACGCCAACCACTACAAGTACGCCGAAGTCTGTCCGCCGGGCGTGTCCAAGGGCGATCCGGCGTGCGGCAACATGCTGGGCCTGTGGGATGTGCTCAGGCTGGATAACCGCGACCACCTCTTTGTCGCGCTCACCATGACCTGCTACACCGCGCAGTTCACCAAGCCGGCGACAGCGCCGGTCACCATGGACGAGAACATGCTGGTCAATGCCAACGGCGGCGCGGTCGCCGTCTGGGGGCCTGCGGGCCTGAGCGTCGCCCACGGCCATGACACGCTGCAAAAGGGCTTCCACAAGAAACTTTGGAGCCAGCCGCCACAAAAAGCGAAAATCGGCGCGCTGGCCGAGGCCGGCTACTTGGCCGTGATCGCATCGGACTCCGCCAGCGACTGCTGTGGCGATGTCAACTACACCTTCCTGATCCTCGGCGATCCCTTTACGCCCGTGCGCGTCCAGGAGGTGGACACCCTGCGGCTGCCGTCGATCCTCCACACACCGATCCAATAGCCTATACCGGCCCCGGTCCGCGGCCCGGGGCCGCTTGCGCCGCCGCTGCTCATGACACGCGACTATTCGCAAATCCAGCGTGTGCTGGTCATTACCTTGATTCTTAACCTGCTCGCCACCGCCGCCAAACTGGTCGTCGGCGTCTGGACGGGCACGTTGAGCCTCATTGCCGACGGGTTGGACAACCTCTTCGACGGCGCCTCCAACGTGATCGGCCTGGCCGCGGTGCGCATCAGCCGCCTGCCGCCCGACAAAGAACACCCCTACGGCCATCGCAAGTTCGAGACGCTGGCCGCGCTCTTCATCGCCGTGGCCCTCTTCATCACGGCTTGGGAACTGGGCCGCCAGGCCGTGGACCGCCTCTTTAACCCCACGGCCGTCGAATCCAATATCTGGACGCTCGGCGCGCTCCTCGTCGGCAGCGCGCTCCAGGGCTTCACCGGCGTTTGGGAACTGGGCCAGGCGCGGCGGTTGTCGAGCGAGGTCATCCTGGCCGATGCCCGTCACACCCTGGCAAGTTTGGGCGTGAGCGCCGCCGTCTTGGTCGGTCTCGGCCTGGTCTGGCTGGGCTATGACTGGGCCGACCCCGCCGTGGCGCTGGTCGTGGCCCTGGTGATCGCCAAGATCGGCGTGGACACCGTCGCCGAGACCGCGCCGGCCTTGCTCGACCGCGCGCCGCTGGACGAAGCCGCCATCAGCGCCGTGGTCGCCGATGTGACGGGCGTCGCGAGCTTCCACCGCATCCGCAGCCGCGGCCCCGCCGACGATGTCGCCATCGACCTGCACGTGCGCGTCGCGCCCAGTCTCTCCATTCAGGACGCCAACGCCATCGCCGACGAAGTGCGCCGGCGGCTGCTGGCGCTCCCCGGCGTGAGCGATGTCACCGTCCACTCCGAAGCCGAGCGCAGCCCCGAAAGCATCGCCGACCTCCAGACCGCGGCCAAACTCGCAGCCCAGGAGTTGGGCTTGATGCTCCACGAATGCTGGATTCAGGCCGCCGACGATCACCGCCTCACCATGCACACCCATGTGGGCGTCGACCCCAACCTCACGCTCAACGATGCCCACGAACTGGTGGATCGCTTGGAGCGCACGCTCTTGGCGCGGCGTCCCGACCTGCAAAGCATCCACAGTCACATCGAGCTGGCTAACCCGGAAATCCTACCTTCGGCGCGCGTCAGCCGGGGCATGCAGGAGCGCGTCCACGCCGCCGTCGTCCACGCTGCCGCCGCCATCCCCGACCTGCGCGACCCCCACGAAATCCTGGTGCGCCAGGTCGAAGGTAAGCTCTTTATCTCGCTGGAAGTCCTCGTGGACGGCGAACTGTCGGTGACCGAAGCTCATGAACTCAGCACCCGCCTGCAAGAAGCCATCCGCGCCGCCGTGCCCAATGTAGGCGAGGCGCTGGTACATGTCGAACCCCGCGACGGCGACGATTCGCCGGAGCCGGTTTAGCCCCGCCTGCTCTTCCCATCCCAAAGGAGCCCGGCCCATGCCCCATGCCATCCAGACCGCAACCGTCATCGGCGCCGGGACGATGGGCGCGGCCATCGCCGGTCATCTCGCCAACGCCGGGCTGACCGTCCACCTGCTGGATATGGCCCCCGCCGCGCTCACCCCCGCCGAAGCTGACGCCGGTCTCACGCTGGACCACCCCACGGTTCGCAACCGGATCGTCCAGGCCGGCTATGCGCGTATGCTCGCCGCGCGTCCGGCCAACCTGTTTTCGCCCGCCGTTGCCGCCCGCATCACCCTGGGCAATTTGGACGACAACCTGACCGCCGCCGTCGCGGCCAGCGACTGGGTCATCGAGGCCATTGTCGAACAAGCCGCGCCCAAGCAGGCGCTCATGGCGCGGCTGGAGCCAATCCTGCCCCCGCACGCCGTCGTCAGCACCAACACGTCGGGCATCCCCATCCGGGATGTCGGCGCGGGCCGCGGGCTGGACTTCCGCCGTCGCTTGCTGGGCGTCCACTTCTTCAACCCGCCGCGCTATCTGCCCCTCGTCGAAGTCATTCCCACCGGGGACACCGACCCCGCGGTGACGGCGGCGTTGGCCGCCTTCCTGGCAACGCGCTTGGGCAAAGGCGTGGTCCGCTGCAAAGACACACCCAACTTCATCGCCAACCGGCTGGTCAGCTTTATCCTGGCCGACCTGGTGGCCTTTGCCGTGGAGCACGGCTACACCGTCGCCGAGGTGGACGCGTTGACCGGCCCCCTGCTGGGACGGCCGCGTTCAGGGACCTTCCGGCTCCACGATATTGTCGGCATCGACGTCTTTGCCCTCATCGCCGACAACCTGCACCCGCTCATCCCCCACGACCCCGACCGCGACATCCTCCGCGCGCCCGCCTACCGGAGCGTGCTGCAAACGTTGATCGACCACGGCCATCTAGGGGCCAAGACTGGGCAGGGCTTCTACAAGACCGTCGTCAACGCCGGCGGCGACAAGGAGTTCTGGGCGCTCGACCTGCAGGCGGCGCGCCGCGGCGAACTGGCCTATCTGCTGCCCGTCGAACCCACCTGGCCCAGCGTGGACGCCATCGCCAAAGCGCCGTTGGCCCAGCGCCTGGCCGCGCTGTGGGCGGCGGACCATCGCGCCGGGCGGCTCGTCCACCACACGCTCTTGCACACCTTCGCCTATACCGCGCAGCGCATCCCGGAGATCAGCGACACCCTCGAGGACATCGACCATGTGCTCGCCTGGGGGTACGGCTGGGAACTGGGACCGTTCGCCCTATGGGACTGTTTGGGCGTGGGGACGGTGGTCCAGGCCATGCGCGCCGCCGGCCTTACCGTCGCGCCGTGGGTCGCCCGACTCCAGGCCGCCGAGTATGATCGCTTCTATCGCGTCGACGGGCCGGTGCGGCAGGTCTATCAGCCTGTCACCGCCGCCTATGTCCCCCTGGATACCGACCCGCGTGTCGTACGCGTGGACGACCTGCGCCGCCAGGCCCCGCCCCTCGTCGAAAACCACGCCGCCGCGCTCCACGACCTGGGCGACCGCGTCCTGCTGCTGGAGTTTCACAGCAAGCTCAACGCGCTCGACCTGGACCTGTTCCCGGTGCTGGATGCGGCGCTGGACCGGCTCCACGGTGACGCCGCCGGGCTGGTCATCGCCAACGACGGGGTGCACTTCTCCGCCGGGGCCAATCTGCGCTTCATGCTCGACCGCGCCGTGGCCGCCGACTGGGCCGCCATCGACGCCCTGATCCGCCGGGGACAGGCGGCATTCCTGGCGTTGCGCGCCGCGCCCAAGCCGGTCGTGGCCGCACCCTTCCAGCGTGTCTTGGGCGGCGGGCTGGAGATCTGCCTAGCCAGCCATCGTGTCACCGCCCACGCCGAAAGCGCGCTCGGCCTGGTCGAAACAGGCGTCGGCCTCATCCCCGGCTGGGGCGGCTGCAAGGAGATGGTGCGC
>CAYJQA010000366.1:0-6162 GCA_964372065.1 uncultured Litorilinea sp. | reverse complement strand
GACGGTGGCCGTCAAGCCCTAGCGGATTGCGGTCAAGCGGACCGTTGAGAGCAAGTAGGCAAGCGCCTGCGTGAGTCTGAAGTGACGGACGTGACGCCGAACGTGGCGCAGCCGCGCAAGGAGAGGTAGGCATACGGGCCGACCCCACACAAGGGGCCGGCCCGTTCTTGTTTGGTCCGCGGCGCGCGAGGCTGCGCCGGTCACTCCTGCAGCCGGGTTCCGTCCGGGATGCGGCGCGGGCGGTCGCCGGTGTGATCGATGGTGACCGCGCCGGATACGGCCACGTTGCGGCCAAAGGTGACATCGCCGCGCACCGTGAACGCGCTGGCGCGCACCAGCGAGGGCGGGCCGTAGGGAAAGCGTTTCTGCAACTCGGCGATCAGCCCATAGTACGTGTCGTCCAGGGTAATCAGCGGCGGTTCGCCGGGGACCCGCGGCGATTGGCGCATGAGATAGTCGCTGCCCAAGTCATAGACATCGGACCAGATCAGCAGCAGGTCGCTGGTGCGCTTGACCGGCACAAAGCGACTGCGCGGGACGGCGATGGCCTGGGCGTGCGGGAAGAGCGCAATCGCCGACCCCATCGCGGTCTCGGTCTGGATGACCTTGGGCGTGGTCGGCACGGTGGGGTCGATGGGCTTGACGTTACGAATCAGCGGCAGGTCCAGTACACCGCCCTCCGCTTTGAGCAACTGCGCCAGCGACGGCAGGTGGAGCCACAGGTTGTTGGTGTTAAAGAAGCTGTAGCGCCGGATGTCTTGAAAGATCTCGACCTCGTCGGGCGGGCACTGGGCCAATTCGCGCAGGATCAACTGTCCGTCCGGGCGACGGGCGAGATGCCCGCCCTTGCGGTCGGCCGCGGTGCGGTGGGCGACCTCCATCATGAAGGGCAGCCGCGCATCGGCGAAGTAGCCGAGGATGCCGGGGTCCAGCCCCGCGCCCAAGTTGTCGGCGTTGGAGACAAAGACGTATTCGTAGCCGGCGGCGAGCATGGTGTCTAACATGCCGGTCGTGCTGAGCGCGGCGTAGATGTCGCCGTGGCCGGGGGGGCACCATTCCTTTTCCGGGTCGTCGGGCCAAATGGCGGGCGTGAGGTCGTCCAGCCACACCTTCGGCATCTTGTTTTGCATGAAAGAGAACGGCAAGTCTTGAGCCAGCTCCGGGAAGCGTTGGAGCGCGGCGAGGCTTTCGGCCTGCGTGTGGAAGCTGTCCATGAGGACCAGAGGAAGCCGCACGCCCGTCTTGCGGCGGGTGTGGATGGTCTGGAGCGCGATGATGTCCAGGAAGGTCAGGTCGTGCTTGATGGGGAGCAGCGACTTGGGGCCGGCCATGCCCATTGTCGTGCCCAGCCCGCCATTGAGCTTGAGCACGACCGTATGGGCGAGCGCAGCCTTCCCCGCGGCGGTGTGGTCCTCGTTGAGATCGCGGTACTCGGCGATGCGGTCCACCGGGCCGGCGGTGCGGCTGTCGATGAAGCCGGTCGCGCCGGCGCGCAACTGCGCGTGGTAATGGGCAAAGACGCGAAAGACAAGGTCGGGCAGCCCGGCCGCGGCCATCTTCTCGGCGAAGGGGACGAGCGGGTCGTCCGGCGCGGGGGGCGTCTGCGGAACTGGGGACGTCAAGGCAACCTCGTTTCTGCTACCATGCAGGGCCGTCCACGCTGACGGTGCCTCAGCATCGCATCGCTTCCGGCATCCAATCGACCCGCGCGGCGCGCGGAGCCGCCGCGGTGGGGCCTACCAACCGACGGCGCAGCCATCCTTGCGCGGGTCGCTGCCGCCCATGAGCACGCCCGTGGCGGGGTCGCGCAGGATGATCTGCCCGCCGCCAAAGCCGATGCGGCTGAAGCCGTCCACAGGCACGACGCGATGACCGCGGCGAGCCAGTTCGGCCAGGAGGCCAAAGCTCCAGCCTTCCTCCATCTGCACCAAGCCGCCTTCTTCTTGCGCGCCCATACCGGCGCTGGGACCGGCCAACTGCCAGCGCGGCATATCCAGCGCCATCTGCGGCGACATCTGGAGGTCTACCAGGTTGACCAGCATCTGGAAATGGCCTTGAGGCTGCATGTAGCCGCCCATGACGCCCAGGCTGGCGTGGAGTTCGCCGTCGCGGATGGTCATAGCCGGGATGATGGTCTGGTAGGGACGCTTGTTGGGCGCGAGCGCGTTGGGGTGGTCGGCGTCGAGCACAAAGAGCGCGGCGCGGTTCTGCAGGCTGACGCCGGTGCCGGGGACGACCAGGCCGGAGCCGGTCCCCTGGAACAGGCTGTTGATAAAGCTGCACGCGTTGCCTTCGCCGTCGACCACGGTCAAGTAGACGGTGTCGGACCCGGCCATGGGGTCGCCATAAGGGACGTGCTGCGCCGCGGTCTTGAGGTCGATGCGCGTGCGCCGGTGCGCCGCATAGGTCGCGCTGGTCAGTTGATCCAGCGGGATGGGCACGACACGCGGGTCGCAGACCCACTGCTGGGCATCGGCAAAGCCCAGCCGCATACACTCCAACATGACATGCACGCGGTCCTCTTCGGACATGGCCGCCAGGTCAAAGCCGGCGGCCAAATTGGCCGCGATGATGGCGGCCAGCCCTTGCCCGTTGGGGGGACATTCGTAGAGCGTGACCCCGCGATAGTTGGCGATGATGGGTTCATCCCAGGTGGAGACGTGGTTCGCCATGTCGTCGGCGGTGATCCAGCCGCCATACCGCTGGACGTGGTCCGCCAGCTTGCGGGCGAACTCGCCCTGATAGTAGTACTCCTTGCCGCCTTCGGCGATGCCGCGCAGGGTCGCGGCCAGGGTGGGCAGCCGCATGATCTCGCCGGTGCGCGGGGCGCGACCGTGGCTGAGCAACTCGTTGCCGCTGGGCTGTTCGGGACCGTTGTCCTGGTCGCCGCTGACCCAGTCCGGCGCGCGCAGCAGCTTCTTGACCTGCGTCGCCCAGGTGCGGGCGATGGTTTCGGAGACGGGATAGCCGTTTTCCGCCGTCCAGATGGCGGGGTGGAGGACATCGGCCAGGCGCAGCCGACCGTGCCGCTCCAGGAGGTCAGTCCAGCCGGCCACCGCGCCGGGGATGGAAACGCTGTGGCCGGTGAAGGTGGGCATGGCGGTGTAGCCGAGATGGTGCAGTTCGCTGATGGACGCGGCGGCCGCCGCGCGTCCCGACCCATTGAGCGCAGTGACGCTTTTGGTCTGGGCGTCCCAGTAGAGGGCGAAGCAGTCGCCGCCCGCGCCGGTGGAGACCGGCTCGACGACGTTGAGCATGGCGGCGGTGGCGATAGCGGCGTCGGCGGCGTTGCCGCCCGCTTTGAGAATGTCGAGGCCGGCTTGAGCTGCGAGTGGCTGGCTGGTCGCGACCATGCCGCGGGTCGCCAGCACGTTGCTGCGACGGGACCGGTACACCGCGTCAATTCTCATACGCTCTCCCTTGGTGGTAGACTTGAAAGGCATAAGCTTCAATGCATAATATAAGAGCAGCCCGGCATCGCCAAAATTGGTCGAGTTCGGCCTGGTTTTGTCTTCTTTTCACCCTGGGGTAGACTAGCGCATTATGGGCATTGTTATCCAGTCTGTTGCAAACTACGCTCCCTGGATCTATGCCATTTGCGGGATGGTGGCGCTCTATCAGCTTTACAAGATTTGGCTCGTGCGCGAAGAGCGCAAACAGGCCGTCTTTTCCTTAGAGCGCGAAAAGGCTATCCGGGATACCTATAGTATCTTCGCCGTGGCGCTGATCCTGCTGTTGGTCATTGGGTTCACCTATTTTATGAGTACGACCCTGGCCGAAGCGGTGGAGCCGCTGGTCGCCGAGGCGCTGGCCCCCACGCCGGCCCTCCCCTTTGTGCCCACACCGACCAATACGCCGCTGCCGGTGACGCCGACGGCGACGTGGACCGTCACGCCCGCGCCCGCCGCGGCGGGCGCCCCGACCCCGGGCGCCGCGGGAGCCAGCGACACCGCCCCCACCCCCCCCCCGCCCACACCTGCGCCGGTGGTGCAGTTGCCCAGTTGTCCCGACAATCGTTCGCTCTTGTTGCGGCCCGGCCAGAATGAGGTGGTGCGCGGGCTGATCCACGTCATCGGTACGGCTTCCCACGAGAGTTTTCAGTACTACAAAGTGGAGGTTGCGCCCGGCTCGGGAGCCACTGAGGGCTTTACCTATGTGGGCGGCGGCAATAGCCCCGTCATCAGTAATTTCCTCACGAGCATCGACACCGCCACCCTTGGCAATGGCGCGTGGACCATCCGCCTGATCGTTGTGGACCAGACGGGCAACTTCCCGCCGCCCTGCCAAGTAACAGTCTCCGTGCAGAATTAATGCTGCGGATCAATCAGCGCCTCCAGACGGCAATCGTCATCGGACTGCTCGCAATCGTCGCCCTGATCGTGGCCTACAACGCCGGGGTGGCGCGCGGCCGTCTGCGCGGGCGCCAGGAACTGCTAGCCGTGCAGGCCGAGATGATGCTGGTGCTCTCGGCCACGCCCCCCCCCCCCCCCATTCCGGCCGCGACCTTCACCACCGCGCCCACGGCGACGCCCACGCTTTCGCCCACGCCGACACACAGCCCCACGCCCACATCCACCCCGACGCCGACCACGACCCCGGCTTCGCCGGAGGAATGGGCGAACCGTTACCGCCTGCTGGCGGAGGAGGGCCTCAACGGCGCATCGCTGACCGGCTTCACGAGCGAACAGGCCGACGCGCTCTTGCGGGGCATCGCCCTGGAGCAAGCACTGCTGTACGTGCCCGCCACCTATTTCGAACTGGCGGGCGAGCCGTGGGCAGCCTTGCTGACGCCGCGCACGCCGCGCGGCGAAGTGCTGCCCATGCTCTTCTGGCGCGAGGCCGACGCCCAGAACCGTGTGCGCAGCCAACTGCTGCTGGACCAGCTTTCGGCGCGGGCGGGCGGCGTCTTTTACGATGCGCTCAAGGGAGGGGTGAGCCGGGGCGTGCTGCGCGAGGATTTCTTGGGGCGACTGCACCTGCTGCTGGTGGAGCGCACCGACCTGACCCCGCGGCTGAACGTTTATGTGCTGGAGCAGCCCCAGCCGGGCGAGGATTTCGGCGTGCTGTGGCGGAGCATTGACGAGCCGCTTTGGTCGATCCAGGCCGCGGGCAGCATCCTGGACTTGGCCGACACCGAGGCGTCGCTCTTGCCGGACCTGGTGGTTCAGGCGCCGCTGGGCGACGACACGCAACTGCGTAACCGGTTGGCCGCGCCCAACAACTTCTTGGAGCAGCAGCCCTTTGCGCGCCAGTGGGCGACGACGCGCTGGCGCTTTGTGCTGCCGGAAAACGCCGCCGAGTATGGCGGCGCGATCCAGGCCGGTTACAATCTCCAAGACGCCACGCTGCAGCCGACGCCGCTGACCACGCTGGCCGGTCTGCTGCAGCGACTGACCGCGGGCGAAGTGGACGAGGCTTCCATCTTTACGACGCGGATCGACCTGCTGCAACAGGCGTTTGACCTGGGCTTGGCCCGGCCCGGGATCTGGTTGGGCGTCTACCTGGATGAGAATGAGCAACTCTTGCTCGGCAATGTGGTCACGCCGCGGCTGCGCTTCTTTGACAACGCCGACCGTAACCGCGCGTTCCTGGCGCTCTTTGAGCAGGACGCCAATGGCGTCTATCGGGTGGCGTCGCTGACGCAGACCGCGCCGCAGGCGGAGATTGAGTTGGTGACGCCCGCGCCGCCGCTGCCCACGCAGGCGGCCACGGCGACGCCATCGCCGACGCCCACGCCGCTGCCCGGCGCGTCGCCGCAGAGCGCGGCGCAGGCAGGGACGCCTGCCGCCACGCCCACGCTGACCACGACGCCGACCTATACGCCGTCGCCCACCGGCACGCCGACGACCACGCTCACCCCCGCGCCGACGCCGACCGCCGCGCCCACGGGCACGGCGACGCCGACGCCTGCGCCGACCTTCTCGCCCACACCCACGGGGACGCCGACGTCCACGGCGACGGCCACACCCACCGAGACGCCGACGCTGCCGCCCTATCCCATCCCGGCGATCCCCACGGAGCAAGCGCCGTTGGCGCGGGCTACGGTGCTGCGGTCACCCGCGAATCTGCGCGCTGGGCCGGGGAGCGACTATCCATCGCTGGCCGGGCTGTACTTCGGCGCGCCGCTGGACCTGTTCGGCATTAGCGAATCGGGTGAGTGGG
>CAYJQA010000365.1:0-6168 GCA_964372065.1 uncultured Litorilinea sp. | reverse complement strand
GGGACGAAGTGGTCGCTGCCCTTAGGCCCGCTGCGCTTGAGCGGTGTGGTCAAGCGTCCGGGGTGATAGGTGCGCTCCAGATACTTGTCGACCTTGGTGCAAAGCGCGCCCTGGGTCATGGGATGGTCGGGATGGCCCCAGAGGTCCACCGCGCGACCGCTGGCGGTGTCCACGGCGACCTGCCAAGAGCAGGTGTCGGGGCAGTCGTGGGGGCAAGCGCCGGTGACGATGCGGATGGCAGGGTCGTCGCGGTACTTGGACAGCTTGGCCATAGCAGTTTTCTCCTGGAAGCGGTCAACGTGCGCCACCCGGCGCGGGCGCGGCGTTAGTGTAGCAGAGGCCGCGGCGCGGGGGCAAGGTCGGGTTAGCACGGCAGGGGGCTTTGCAAACGAAAAAGCCTACCGGCCCGGCGGCCGGTAAGCTTGCCAATGCGTCGATGTCCGTCCGGTTACGGCGCGGGCTGCGGCCTACGGGACGCCGGCCAGGGCGTCATCCACAAAGACCCAACCATAGCCGGTGGCGTCTGCGCCCCACGTTTCGGTGAAAGGATACGTACCGTCACGGTGGGTGATGTTCACGCTGCCCGGGAGAATCGGGGTCGCGGTAGTCTCTAGGATGGTCTCCACTTGACCGGGCGTGGTGGCAGTCGCGCCCGCGTTGCTGAGGCTGCCATTCTTGTCCAGCATCAGGGCGACGATGCCTGCCAGCGCGGGCGACGAGAAGCTGGTCCCGCTCATGAACAGGTATTGGAAGGGCGCAGCATGGGAGTTATCCGGCGTCGCCTTGCTGGCGCAGGTGCGGTGGTTGGTGCCATTCGTAACCTGCCCGTCCTTGTAGAGGCGCGCGCACGGATAGGGCAGGAGGAGATAGCGCCCGGTGGAGACGACGTCCAGATATTGGCCCGCCAACTGCCGGCTGCTGAACCCGGCGATGTAGACTTCGGCCACGCCCGTTTCGGGGGCATCGTCCAACCACCAAGTCTTGCCCGGATAGGGATCCCACTGCTGCGTCCAGCCGCCCGCACCGACCGAGATGACCGGTTCGTAGGCGGCGGGGAAACCCATGCCCGCCGTCCCCTCGTTGCCCGCCGAGGCTACCAGCACGACCCCGGCGGCGACGGCGGCGTCGATCGCCGCCTGTTCGACGGGATCCAGCCCAGGGCCGCCCAGGCTTTCGTTGATGACGATGGGTTGGCCCGGGTGGGCAAGTTTGAGACCGGTGACATAGTCAATCCCGGCGTTGATCGCGCTGCCGAAGCAGCCGACCGGCTCGCAGACCTTGACGGGGATGATCTTAGCGCCCGGCGCAACACCGGGTACCGCGTAGACGCCGGCGTTGCCGGTGGCATAGCCTGTGCCCCAGCCGCCTTCGTTGGTGTCGTCGACGAAGCGATGGCCGACGATGGTGCCGGCGACGGCCATGCCGTGGGGGTCGCTCCCCGTGTCCCACTGGTTGTCGTTCTGATTGCCGTTGACGGCCACAAACGCGGTGGCGTACGCGGTCAGAATGCTGTTGGCGTCGAAGTAATCCTGCCAGTTGGGATAGAAGCCGCTGTCGAGCACCGCGACCCACACGCCCGTCCCATCATAGGCGGTGTTCTGCTCGGCGTCGATCAAGTCGAGCCAGTAGGGCGCGCCGGGCAGCGCGGCCGCACTCGCGGCGACCGGTACGGCAGGCAAGGCCGACAACTGTTTGAGAGTATCCTCGCCGACCGAGGTAACAAAGGGCAGGGCGCGCACCGCGGCTAGCGATTTGGGGGCAATGGTCGCGGCCGCGCCGCCAAAGTTCTTGTAGGCGTACTTGACCTGCGCCCCGGCCTGCGCCAGGGTGGCTATTTGGTCGCCGGTAAGCGGCTGGGCGCTGCCGATGAGATAGCCTTTGGCGGCTTGCTGCGGTTTGGCCGCGTCCTGTACCTGGAGATCGCCGCCGGTGGAAACCGCCGGCAGGTAGAGGTCCAGGTCAGGCGCGGCTTGCGCGGTGGGCGTGTGGACCCAGCCCGGACTGGTTACCGCCAGCAACAGCCCAAGCAGGCAGATGAAACCCCGACTGATCTTGCGCATGGGACTTACCTCCATATGTCTGAACACTGATGCCGTGGGCGGCCGCGTGGAGGGGGTGTTATGCGCCGCCCCAAGGGGGAACAAACGCCGAACGGAGGGGATGTCCCATTATAGCGCCGTCGTGGAGCGCGTCAAACGCCCCAATGCAGCCCTGGTCACCCCTGTATGTCTCCGGTTGGCGTTGTGCGATCTGCACAAAAAGGAGGGGCGCGACTTTGGTGATCTTGACTGTAGAACATAGGCAGAGCCGGGCCTATACTGCGTCCCATAGAAATGCGTTGTGTGGACAGGCCCACGCAGCGAAACCGGAACAACACACAACTCACCTAAGGAGATTTTTCAATGGAACTCTTGCTGGCACTTGGTGGTTTCGTGACGCTGTTCACCATGTGGGTTGTGGCGCCGCGGTTCCTGGTCAAGAAGTCCGAATAGCCGCAGTTCTTGTCCTTCGCACACAACTCCGGTTACCCAAACCGAACCGGACTCTCGGCTGAAGTTGGCCGGGATCCGGGCGGCGGGATGCCGGAGTTTTTGTTTTGCCGATAAACTCAGTATTATTAGGCGGCTGCGCGGCCGGCAGGATCGGGTCGTCGCACCTGCAACACCACAGCGAACACCTAAGGAGTTTGGGCATGGCACTCAATTGTAAGTCGCCGCAAGATGTCATGGACGCGATCAGCGCCAATGGCATTCTGATGGTGGACGTCAAGTTTACGGACTTATACGGCCAGTGGCACCATTATACGATGCCGGTCGAACGCTTCGATGCGGATGGCGCGTTCCAGGAGGGCATGGGGTTTGACGGTTCTTCTATTCGCGGCTTCAAGACGATTGAGAGCAGCGACATGCTCTTGATCGCCGACCCGACCACGGCCATCATCGACCCCGTGTGCGCCTTGCCGACGTTGAGTATGGTCTGCAACGTGGTCGAGCCGATTACGCTCGAGGCCTTTAGCCGCGACCCGCGCTATGTGGCCCAAAAGTCGGTGGACTACATGAAGTCCACGGGGATTGCGGACACCGTTTACATCGGGCCGGAGGCTGAATTCTTCATCTTCGACGAGGTTTACTATCACACCGGGCAGTTCTCGGCCGCGTATGGGGTGGACTCGGCGGAAGGTCCGTGGAACTCCGGAATGCCGGGCAGCGGCCATCAGATTGGCTACAAGGGCGGCTATTTCCCGGTGGCGCCCTTCGACACGCTGCAAGACCTGCGCTCGGAGATGGTGCGCGTCATGATTGGCGCGGGGATCGACGTGGAGATCCATCACCACGAGGTCGCCACGGCCGGGCAGATTGAGATCGACATGCGCTTTTCGCCGCTGGTGCAGATGGCGGACTGGGTGCAGCTCTACAAGTACATTGCCAAGAATGTGTCCAAGCAGCACGGCAAGACCGCGACCTTCATGCCCAAGCCGCTGTTCCAGGACAACGGTTCCGGGATGCACACGCATCAGAGCTTGTGGAAGGGCGGCCAGCCGCTGTTCGCCGGCGACAAGTATGCCGGTCTGAGCCAGTTGGCGCTGTGGTACACGGGCGGTATTCTCAAGCACATTAACACGCTGTTGGCCTTCTCGGCGCCGACGACCAACTCCTATCGGCGCTTGGTGCCCGGCTACGAAGCGCCCGTGGTGGTGGCATATTCCGCCCGCAACCGGTCGGCGGCCATCCGCATCCCGGTCTATTCCGAGTCACCGAAGGCCAAGCGCCTGGAGTTCCGCTGCCCGGACCCGGCGGCGAACCCGTATCTGGCCTTTGCCGCCATGCTCATGGCCGGTCTGGACGGTATCAAGAACCAGATCGATCCTGGTGGCCCGGCGGAAATGGACCTGTTCGAGGAAGAAACGCTCAAGCACGTGCAGACGGTCAAGGGATCGTTGGGCGAGGTGCTGGACGCGCTGGAGGCCGACCACGACTTCTTGCTGGAAGGCGGCGTCTTTACCAAGGACCTGATCGAGACCTATGTCGCGCACAAGCGGATTGCCGATGTAGATGCCGTGCGTCTGCGCCCGCACCCGCATGAGTTTGTGATGTACTACGGTATCTAGTGATCTGCGGCTGTAACGGTGCATAACGACGCCCGGTAGGGCGTGACAGGCCGGCGGTTTGGCTTGCTTCGGCAAGACCCGGACCGCCGGCCTGTTTGCATCCGCCGGGAGCAGGATAGGACACACCCGAACCCAACGAGCCGGTTGGGACGCGGCGCGATTCGATGCTAGAATAGGGGGACGCATCCACGATGAATCATTCCAAACGAAAGGCCGCGGATCTGCGCGCCTTCCGATTGACAGGAGAGTCTGCGGTCATGAGCATCGACTATTCGGTAGCGGAACTGCAGCGCGTCGACGACATCGTCAAGCGCAACGACATTCGCTTCATCCGCTTGCAGTTTTCCGATATTGTGGGCATTGCCAAGCACATGACCATTCCCATCGGTCATTGGGATACGGCGATCAGCCACGGGGTTTGGTTTGACGGCAGCTCGGTCGAGGGGTTCGCCCGTGTCGCCGAAAGCGACATGTACCTGGTCCCGGATCTGTCGACCTTTGCCGTGATCCCGTGGGAGATGGACCTTTCGACGGCGCGCGTCATCTGTGATGTCCACACGCCCGACGGTGAACCGTTCCAGGGCGACCCGCGCTATGTGCTCAAGCGCCAACTGGCGCGCGCGACCGCGTTGGGGCTGGATTATCTCGTGGGGCCGGAGCTGGAGTTCTTTCTGTTTGAGCGCAACGCGGACGGCAACATCATGCCGCTGCGGCCACATGACCGCGCCGGCTATTTCGACGTGAGCACCGACCTGGCGCATAGCATCCGCCGCCAAATGGTGGACGCGCTGCAGGCGATTGGCATCAACGTGGAGACGGCGCACCACGAGGTGGCGATTGGGCAAAGCGAAATTGACTTTGCCTACGGCTCCGCGCTGGAGGCTGCCGACAATACGATTACCTTTCGCACGACGCTCAAGGCCATCGCCCAAAAGAACAACCTGTACTGCACCTTTATGCCCAAGCCCATCTCCGGCATCAGCGGCTCCGGGATGCACGTGCACCAAAGCTTGTGGGACCTGCACACCAAAGAGACCGTCATGTATGACGGCGACAACGAGTATGGCCTGAGCGAGACGGCGCTCCAGTTTATCGCCGGGCAGTTGGCCCACGCCAAGGCCATGACGCCCATCATCGCGCCGCTGGTCAATTCGTATAAGCGACTCGTGCCGGGGTACGAAGCGCCGGTCTATCTCTCGTGGGGACGCACCAACCGCAGCGCGCTCATCCGCATCCCGCGCATCAGCAGCGGCCGCCAACGTAGCACACGCTGCGAGTTGCGCTGCCCGGACCCCAGCGCCAATCCCTATTTGAGTTTTGCGGTCATGCTGGCCGCCGGGTTGGACGGGATCGAGAAACGCATGATGCCGCCCAACCCCGCCGAAGAAGACCTGTACCATGTGGACGGCGCACGCGCCGGGCTGGAGACGCTGCCTTCGGACTTGGGCGAGGCCATTGACTGTCTTAAGCAGGACGAAGTCATCCAAAACGCGTTGGGCCAGCACGTTTATGAACGCTATGTAGAGGCCAAGACCCAGGAGTGGAACGAGTATCGCATCTACGTGACCCAGTGGGAGCTTGACCGCTATCTGACCATCTACTAACGGCGGTCGCCCCTGCCGAAAGCGTGGGGGGCGGTCGGGCCGGATAAATCAATGGACTAGGACGACGACGGTCCAGTTGCCGCCGCACTATTGATCTGATCCGGCGGCATCCTCGTCCCGCGCACCGTTGCCGGCGTCGCGCCTAGTTCGTGAATGGAATCGCGCCACCTTCCCAGGCTGCCATGCACTTGGGAAGGTTCTTTTTTGGGCGCGGCGGTTTGCATTGCGGGGCAAGCGGCACTAGGATGACGAAGGTTTTTTTTGCGAAGGTTCGATCGACCGATCGCCGCGATAGGTTGTTTGGATTGAAAGGATGGTGGGTGTGTCACGCCAACGCACGATGGTGATTGTTGCCGGCATTATGCTGAGCCTGTTTATGGCGTCCATGGAAGGGACCGTGATCGCCACCGCCATGCCGACCATCGTCGCCCAACTAGGTGGGCTGTCCATCTACAG
>CAYJQA010000364.1:0-6179 GCA_964372065.1 uncultured Litorilinea sp. | reverse complement strand
GCCGGTATACCACAGATTGACCCAGGTCAGCCCGATCTGGTCGCGCAGCGCCTCCAGATAGCCGGGGTTACGCACGATCAGACCGGGTTCCAGATACAGCCCGACGCGTGGGGTCTTGCTCATGGGGTTGCTCCTTGTGGGTGGCTTGTTGCGTCTTGGCGTGAGACTCTTTTCGCGCTTTTTCACACCGGCGTGTCCGTCACTTGTGGCAGGAGTTCGGCCACTTCGCCCAGGCTGCCCACGGCAACGCCGGATGTCATGGCCGCGGCCGTGCCCGCGGCGACGGCCCAATGCGCGATGTCGGGCAGCGCCAGCCCCAACCGCTGGGCAAAGATGAGACCCGCCAGCAGCGCATCGCCCACGCCCACCAGCGTGCCCACCGGAACTTGCGGCGGGCGGGCGTGGACCGCCCCGTCGCGCGTCATCAGCAGCAGCCCTTCCGCGCCCATCGACAGGGCCACCGTCTCCACGCCCACACCGAGGATGCGGTCCGCCGCTGCCCGCGCCGCCGCGACCGAGTCCACGACAACGCCGGTCAGTTCCTGCGCTTCCTCAGCGTTGGGCTTGACCGCGGCGGGCATGGCCACGCAGCCCATCCGCAGCGCCTCGCCGCTGGCATCCAGGTAGGCCACCCCGCCGCGACTTTGCACCAGTGCGATCAGGTCGGCATAGGTAGTGCTGGGCGCGCCGGGCGGCAGGCTCCCGCAAAACGCCCACATACTGCCCGGCGTCACATGTGTTTCGATGCGGGTCCGCAGCAGGTCCAGCGCCACCGCATCCACCACCGGCCCGGCCTCGTTGACCTTGTAGTAGCGCCCGCTGTCCGCCTCGGCGATCACGGTGTTGGTGCGCGTCTCGCCCTCAATCGTCACAAAATCGACGGTGATACCCAGGTCCATCAGCCCCGCGGCCAGCATCTGGCCCGTAAAGCCGCCGATAAAGCCGACTGCCACACTCGTCACACCCAACGCGTGCAGCCCGCGCGTCACGTTGAAGCCCTTGCCGCCCCAATCCACGCGCGACTCGGTGGCGCGCAGCACCGTGTTCTCGATCAGCGCCGGCACGGTCAGCGTGCGGTCCAGCCCCGGGTTGAGCGTGACGGTATAGACCGGAGGTAGGTCGGTGGACATGGGCGGTCTCCTTGTCGTCGGCGATTGCCGTTAGGGATGCGTGGACCGGGCTGCCGTCAGCCGGGCAGGGCGCGCGTGTCGATTTCGAAGGGCGTGACATCGCTCGTCTGCACCAGCCAGCGCAGCAGGCGCGCCTCTAGCGCCGCGCAGGCGTCGCGACAGGCCGGGTCGCCATAGCGGTTGCGCAGCTCGGTTGGGTCTTGGACCAAATCATAGAACTCGCAGTCGCCGCCGGGCCGGTAGATCAGGCGTTGGGTCAGCGTCCGCAGCGTCACCATGCGCCCCACACTGTCCGGATGGTCTTGCTGTTGGCGGCGCTTGGGCGTGTAGATGTCGCGGTTGGGGCTAATCCGGTCGTGGGTGGGCGTGCCCTCAAAGCAGTGCGGCTCATGGCGCGCATAGCCGCCCTCGGTAAAGGCGGCGCGGGTAGGATCGCCCGCCGCGCCGTGTAGCTGCGGGACTAGGCTACGCGCAAAGTGGGTGTGCTGCGCCTCGACGCCCGCCAGCGCCAGGCTGGTCGCCATGACGTCGAATAGCTCCACCGGCTCGGCCACCACATGCCCCGCCGCGCCGCCCGGTGTGCGCATCACCAGCGGCACGCGGGTGATCACCTCTTCGCCCGCGGCGGGCCACTTCTCCACCAACCCGTAATCGCCCGCATAGTCGCCGTGATCCGAAAAGACCATGACCGTCGTACTGTCGGCCAGCCCGCTTTCGTCCAGCGTGTCGAGCAACTGGCCCAACAGGTGATCCACAAACGCGGTCATGCCCAGATAGACGGCCTGGATCTGCCGCATCAGCATGTCGTGATCGGCCTGACCCAGTTGGTCCAGACGGCGGTACTGGCGAATCAGCCGGTGGAACGCGGGCCGGTCGGGCAGATCCGGCGGGCGCAGCGGCGGCACGTCGGCGGCGCGAAACCGGCTGTGCCAGGGTGCGGGCGCGGAATAGGGACAGTGGGGAAAGGTCAGCGGCAGGTACAGCACAAAAGGCGTCTGCGGCCGCGCGCGCAGGAACTCGATCCCGGCGTGAACGTTGGCATAGTCGCCGTGTTCCGCCAGTGCGCCGGTATAGGGCTGGTAGAGAAAGCTATCGTGGCGGGGATCGTCGGGTGCAAAGGTGTTTGCGCCGTGGACGGACGCCCCCCGCCGCCGCATAACGTCGACGCTGTCCGCAAAACTCGCCTGCGCGAGCAGATCGTTCTTGCCGTACCAGTGGACCTGATAGCCCGCGCCGCGCAGATCACGCAGCAGATTCGGCTCATCCGGGCGCAGCATGTGCCAGAGCGTGCGATGGCCGCGCACATGCGGATACCAGCCGGTCATCAAACTGCACCGGGAGGGCGTGCAGACCGAGTGCTGCACGTGGCATTGATCGAAGCGTGTGCCCTGGGCCGCCAGCGCATCCAGGTTCGGCGTGGGGGCCAGCGGATGCCCGTAACACCCCACACTCTCGGCGCGCAGTTCATCGGGCATGAAGTAGATGAAATTCATGGTCGGCCTCAGCAGCAGTTGGGCGGCTAGATGTCCCTATCGTATCGCATTCAAAAGCCGGTCGCCAATCCCGGAGGCCAGGGTGACGGGTTGCGCGACAACCGCCTAGCGGGCGTCTCGCCAAAGACGCGCAGAGCTTCCGTGGCCCTTTTTTTTGACGCGTTTAATAAATTGTGATATGTTTCACAAGTAAGACGTAATTGACCCGTGGTTGCTTTGGCGATACAGGCAGGCCTGAAGTTGCGTGCCCCCGGCAAGCGGTCACTTCAGGCCTGCCTTGTTAGTTTCTTCTACATCACATCTCTACCACAGCGCACCAATTGGAAGAAGGACTATATGAATTCCCAGCATGAGAAAACCGGCATTTCACGCAGGCAGTTCGTCATCGGTGCGACGAGCAGCGCGCTAGCCGTTGCCGGGGCAAGCGCCCTGCCTGCCCAACCGGTGGCCGCCTATGGCGTGCCGACGGTCGGCATCCCGGATAATTGGGATATGGAAACCGACGTCGTCGTCGTAGGGACTGGCAGCGGTTTGGCGGCCGCCATTGAGGCCGTTAATGCCGGATCCGAGGTGATTGTGATCGACAAAGCCGACCATGTGGGCGGCTTGTACATCACCGCGGGCGGCAGTTGTACCATGGGCGGCGGGACCATCGTCCAGCAGCGCGCGGGCGTGGAAGATGACATGGAAACGTGGTACGACGCCGAGATGGCGGCGAGCGACCACCGCGGCATTCCCGAGATGATTCGCACCTACGTCGAGATGGCCCCGGACACCGTCCAATGGCTGGAGGACCTGGGCCTCGTGTGGGGTCCGATCACCGACGGTGTGCTGCCCACGCCGCCCCAGCGCGGCCACGCGGTGGACCCGGCGCCGGGCGTCTATGAAGGCGGCACCGGCACGGCCGGTTCGGGCGTCGCCTGGACCACGGTCCTGCAACGACGTGTAGAAGAACAGGGCACGCCGATCCTGCTCAAACACCGCATGATGAAGATCTACCGCGAGCCGAACGGCCCGGTGGTCGGCATCGAGGTGGACAACGAGGGCCGGCTCCTAAACATCAAGGCCCGCAAGGCCGTCATCATCGCCACGGGCGGTTACACCGACAATGAGGCGCTGTGCGCGGCCTGGGATCCCCGGATCGTGGGTCCCGAAACCTTCGGCGACGGCGGCATCCCCGGCTACCCGAAGTATATCGAAAGCACCGGCGACGGTCTCTTTACGATGATGGATGTGGGCGCCGGGCTGACCGACATGTCGTTTGTCAGCTTCCTCTATCTCTTCTATGGCTCGAAAACCTACTGGGGCTGGGAACCGCGCGATTGGTCCAAGTTCAATCTGCTGCGCGGCCGCGGGTTGACCCTCGCCGGCGAAAAGACGCAGCGCCTTATCTTGGTCAAGAACGACGGTGCGCGCTATGTCAATGAATCGGCTGAGTACAACGCCGACATCCCGGAGTTGGAGTTCACCACCGCGTTCCTGAACCTCAAGGAGCGCCCGCGCAACGTGTGGGCCATCACCGACGCCGACGGCGCGGCAGACCTGAAATGGACCGCCGAGATGTTCGCCAACGCCGATCCGCTCGCGCCCATGTGTCTAGCCCCGGACTGTCTGGCCACGGCCGACACACTGGCGGAACTGGCCGAGAAGATCGGTATTCCCGAAGAAGGTCTGGCGGCGACCATCGAGAAGTACAACGGCTTCGTGGATGCCGGTGCAGACGCCGACTTTGGCAAGCCGCTGCCTTTGTACAAGCTCGGCGTCGCGCCCTTCTTCGCCGCCAAGCTCAACTTGATCCGTCACACCCAGGTGGGCGGCGTCCGCATCAACACCAAAACCCAGGTGTTGGACCGCGCCGACACGGTCGGAACGGCCCTGCCCGTCGACCAGATGAAGACCATCCCGCACCTCTACGCCACCGGCGAAGTGGCGGGCGGCTCGTTGGGCTGGCGGCGTGTCCACAACAAGATCGGCCACTACATCTCCTTTGCGCGCATTGCCGGTATGAATGCCGCCGCCGAGGAGGTCCTCGCCTAGTTGTTGGTGGGGGCAAGCCGTATCACGTTGTAAGCGTCAATGCGAGGGGGGCCGGACAATCCGGCCCCCCTTCTGATTGGCGCGCTAGAGGACTTTCAAGCGGTCTACTGCGGGATAAGCTCCAGCAGGATCGCGGCTTTGGAATGCGGGTCGGGCAAAATCTGGTGCATGGTGTCCACCTCCCGCACACGCCAACCGCCCAGGTGTACCCGCCGCCACGTCTCGGCAAAGGCCACGCTCCAGACCATACCGGGCTGCTTGTCGGCGGTAAAGCGCACATAGGTGCGCGGGATGCCCGCGGTCGCCGCCGCGTTGGTCAGCCGGATCGGTTCGGTCCAGCTTTTCCACGGATGCGGGCTGTTCTTGGCGGGCAGATCGTTCATGCTGCGCTGGATCGGGATCAGCCAGCCGTCGCCCTCCGCGGCCACCGTGGCCGCAAAGTTGTCGCGCGTCTCGCGGCCATAGAGATCGACGGCGGCCTCGCCATCTTGGGGGACCAACGCATCGAAGTAGACCAGTTCGCGGATGCGGTCGGGCACGCGGTCCGCCACGCCCGTGATCACCATCCCGCCGTAGCTGTGCCCGACCAGGACCACATCGGTCAAGTCCTCGTAGAGAATATGGTTGGCGACGTCGGTGATATGCGTCTCCAGCCCGACGTCACGCGTCAACAAGTGGATCCGCTCGCCCAGGCCGGTCAGCGTGGGCCGATAGACAACGTGCCCGGCTTGCTCCAACTGCGCCGCAACGGTCTTCCACACCCAGCCGCCCGCGGTCGTGCCGTGAACCAGAACGAAGGTTGCCATGCGATCTCCCGTTTTCGTTTACGCCGGTTCTTTGGTCATCTTGCCTTTGTCGGCAGCGGCGGCGTTGGCGCGCGCCGTCGCCTTATCCTGCGCCATCTCCTCGACGGTCTTGACCGCCAGGCGGGCCGCGCCGCGCGTCTCGCGCAGTTTGACGCGCGTGCCGTTGGCCGCGGCCTCGGCCAGACGCGCCGCCGCGCGCGGGATCTCGTCCTTGTACTGGGGCAGCCATTCAGCTTGGGCCACCAGCATCTCGTCGGTCATCTGCCAGATCTCTTCGGGGTTGCAGACTGCCGCGGTCAGCGGGTCGTGCAGCATGGCCTGTTTGAGCAGCGTCACGTCGGCGTGGACCGCCGCTTCCACCGCCATCTCCTGCACGGAGACCGACGCCCGGCAAGTAGCCGCGCAGGCCAGCGGCAGGTCGCCCACCACGGTCATGTTGATGCCGTTCTTGTCCACATAGCCGGGTATCTCGACCACGCAGCCGTCAGGCAGGTTGGGGATATGGCCGTGGTTGATCACGTTGAAGAAGCCCCGGTAGATGCGGCCCGTCTCCAGCCCTTCGATGATATACGAGCCGTGCTCCTCACTGCGCTTGTCCGGGCTGATGACGGGCGGGGCCTGTTGCAGCCAGTTGGGGAAGTCGGTCTCAAACCAATTGCGCCCCTCGGTGCAGACGCGCTGATAGCCGCCCGTCTCGCCGTTAATCCAGTTGG
>CAYJQA010000363.1:0-6180 GCA_964372065.1 uncultured Litorilinea sp. | reverse complement strand
GTGCAGCGGCGTGTAGGGTAACATCGCCCCCACCGTGCGGCTGCCGGGGACGAGGCCGGCAGACAACGGGAACGGGCTGCGTTGGGCCAGCAGCAAGATGGGGCGGCTGCGGTCCAGAAGCAGCCGCGCCTCGGCGGGCGCGACCTCGGCGAACGCCGCCACCGCGGCCAAGTCGTAGGCCATGACGGCGAAGGGCTTATCGCCGCGCTGTTTGCGGCGGCGGAGCGCGGCCACGGCCGTGTCGTTGGCCGCGTCGCAGGCCAAATGGAAGCCGCCCAGCCCCTTGACGGCGACAATGCCCCCCCCGGCCAAGAGACGCTGGGCGGCGCGGATGGCCGCGTCGCCGCGCAGGTCGTCGTCCAGGCCGGGCAGGCTGATTTCCGCCTGGGGCGAGCGCACCAGCCACACATGCGGGCCGCAGTCGGGGCAGGCGTTGGGCTGGGCGTGGAAACGCCGGTTGGCCGGGTCGTCGTATTCGGCCTGGCAGGCGGGACACATGGTAAACGCGGACATGGTCGTCTGCGGCCGGTCATACGGGATGTCGCGGATGATGGTGTAGCGCGGGCCGCAGTTGGTGCAGTTGATGAAGGGATAGCGATAGCGGCGGTCGGCGGGGTCGCGCAGTTCGGCCAGACAGTCGTCGCAGACGGCCACATCCGGGGAGACGGGGACGAAATCGCCCGCGGTGGCGGCCGAGGCGTGAATCCGAAAGAGCGGCGATGCCTGGTCACTCACCAGCGACGGCGCGCCGGGCAGCGGGATGGACTCGACGGCGACGCGGTCCAGCACGGCCAGCGGCGGCGCGGTCGCGGGCAGGTCGGCCAGGAAGGCATCCAGCGCCGCGTCGGGGCCGACCAAGACGATCTCGACGCCCGCGGCCGTGTTGCGGACCCAGCCGCCCAGGCCATGTCGCCCCGCCAGGGTGTAGACGAAGGGGCGAAAGCCCACGCCCTGGACGATGCCCGCGACGGTGACGCGCCGCGCCCTGAGGCTCCCCGCCAGCGGCGCGACCACAGGATTGCCGGTCAGCGCAGTCATGGGCAGTGGGCAGCTACCTGCGCGGTCAGCCAGGCCGTCCACGCGTCCAGGCCGTCGCCGTGGAGCGCCGAAACCTGGAAGGTCGTGAGGCCGGGATTGAGCACACGCACGCCATGCAAGAAGCGGTCCACGTCAAAGGGGATATAGGGCAGCAGGTCAATCTTGTTGAGCAGCAGCACGTCGACGCCGCGATACATGCCGGGATATTTGTAGGGCTTGTCGTCGCCTTCGGGCACACTGGCGACCAGCACGCTCAGGTGCGTGCCCAGCCGGAAGTTGGCGGGGCAGACCAGGTTGCCCACGTTTTCCACGAGCAGCAGGTCCAGGTCGGCCAGCGGGAGTTGGTCCAGCGCGGGGCTGAGCATGGCCGCGTCCAGGTGACAGTCGCCGCCGGTGTTGATCTGGACCACGGGCAGGCCGTAGGCGGCGACGCGCTCGGCGTCGAGGGTGGTGGCGATGTCGCCATCCACATAGCCCATGCGCAGCGTGTCGCGCAGCCGGGCGACGGTGGCCTGAATCAACGCGGTCTTGCCCGCGCCCGGCGACGCCATGAAGTTGAGGCCGAGCAGGTGGGCGGCGTCGAGACGCCCGCGGATGGTGTCGGCCAGGTCATCATTGGCCTGCAAGATGCGTTCGACGATAGGGATGCGGGTGGGCATGGGTTGGCCTTCTAGGGCGCGGCAAGTTCCGCGGTCTCAATCTCAATGTGGTCGATCTGCAACTCGTCGCCGCCCGCGACGACGACATCCGGGTCTCCGCATTGCGGGCAGCGGAACTCGTTATCGGCGGTAAGGACAAAGGACGCGCCGCACGCCAGGCAGCGCATGGCCGCAGGGCGGCGCTCAAAGGTGAGTCGCGCGCCCTGGGCGATGGTGTCTTGGGCGATGAGGTCCCAGTAGAACTGCACCGAGTCGTCGACGATGGTGGCGAGTTGACCCACGACCAGGTGGATGCGCGTGATGCGAACGGCGTCGGCGGCTTGGGCGTGACGCAGCGCGATCTCCAGCACCCGCTGGGTGACGGCAAGTTCGTGCATGGCGGCCTAGGCCACCTGGAACATGCGGGCCGTCACGCTGCCGTCGGCGGCCAGGTCATAGATCGCAAAGGGGTGCGGCACGGTGGTGAAGCCGGGGACGGTGGCAAAGTACGTGCCCTTGTCGCAGAAGAGCGGCACGCCCAGGTGGTAATGGCCGCTGAGCGCCAAGCGCACATGGCCCGCGGCCAGGATCGCCGCGTGCATCACCGCGCCCGCGCCGTAAGTGTGCGGATAGCCCGCGTTGCGCTCGGGCCAGACGATGTAATGCTGGATGTGGACCTGGGGCAGCGAGCCGTGGTCGGCCAGCGCCGCGTGGAAGCGGGCCAACGAGTCGCCGGTGCGGACGGGGACATGACCGGGGCCTTCGTCGTCGGGGAAGGCTAGGATGCGGTAGCCCGCGATCGTTTGGTCCGCGGGGAGGTGACCGAAGACCTTGGCGACCAGCGCGGGATGGTCGTGGTTGCCGTGGACCAGCGCCTGCGGCATGGACATGCCCCCCAATAGGTCGGCGATGAGGTGCAGGTCGCGGCGGGCCAGCGCCTGCGTGGCGGGATCGTCCATGGCATCAAACGGGTAGTCCAGTAGATCGCCGGTGATGACCAGCAAGTCGGGCGCGAGGTCGCGCATCTGCCCCAACGCCTGGGCGAACTGCTCCGGCATGGCGCGGCTGATCCGCTCCGGCAGGTCTGACGTACCGGGCAAATGGTGGCGCAGGTGCAGGTCCGAGATGTGGGCGATCCGCATGTACAATTAGCTCCGCTCCAGGGCCGGTTCGGGCGGTAGGTTTGACAAGGGCAGACCTACGACGCTATAATCCGCCCGATTAGTCTAGCATAGAGGCTGCCGCGCGACAATCCGGCAGCTTTGGCGTCCCGCTCCACGCCTGACCCACGACCGTGCTTGCCGGTTCGCCCGGCCGGGCCGCCACCGCCGAGGCGCGGCGCTCGCCGGGCCAATGTCAGGGGCCTGGCCCACCTTCGCACACCACCAAGGAGATCGGAATGCTCGACCTGGACGCGCTGCAACGCAAGTGCGGCCTGGCGATGGACTTTGCCGGGCGGCAGTTGCTCCACTTGACCGAAGCGCACCCCGACTTCTTCCCCATGTACACGGTCAACGGGAAATGGAAGCACACGGGCGAGGCTTGGACCAACTGGTGTGAGGGCTTCTTGGGGGGCCAACTGTGGCTGCTCTACCGGCACACGGGCGACGCGGCCTGGCGCGCCAGGGCGGAACACTATGCGCGGCTGGTGGAACACCGCAAGACCGACCGCAACGTGCATGATCTGGGCTTTGTTTTTTGGTCGTCATGGAAGCGCTGGTTTGATCTGACGGGCGACCCGGCGCTGAATGCGGTGATCGTCGAGGCGGGGCAGACCATGGGGCTGCGCTTCAAGGAGAACGGGCAATACCTGCGCTCGTTTGTGGCCGACGAGAGCCTGTTCATCGACATTATGATGAACGTGGGCATCGTCTTTTATGCGGCGCAACAGACAGGCGACGCCAACCTGTGGCGGGTCGCGCGGCAACACTGCTTGACCTCACGCAAGATGTTGGTCCGCGGGGACGGCAGCACGGCGCACGAGGCCATCTTCGACCTGGAAACGGGCGAGTGCCTGCGCCAGAGCACGCATCAGGGGTGGCGTGGGGACTCGTCGTGGGCGCGCGGGCTAACCTGGGCGCTGTACGGCTTCGGCACGGCCTATGCGTTCACGCGCGATGCGCGCTTCTTGCAGACGGCGGAAGCGTGCGCCAACTTCTACATGGAGCGCACACCGGCCCACGGTGTGCCGCCCAACGACTGGGACGAACCGCAACCGGCCAATCCCTACGAGAGTTCGGCCGCGGCGATTGCCGCCAGCGGGCTGCTCAACCTCGCCAAGCTGACCGGCGATCCAGGTCGCGCCAGGCTCTACCGCAATTATGCGCGGCGGATCGTGGACACGCTCACCACGCCGGAGTTTCTCGCCAGTGAGACGCCCGGCTGGGAAGGCATCCTCAAGCACGGCATGTATCATCAACGGCGCGGTCTCGGCGTGGACGAGAGCGTGATGTGGGGCGAGTACTTCTTCCTGGAAGCATTGAGCAAGGTGCTGGGCTATGAGTGAACGAGTGGCCCTGGTGACGGGCGCAGGACGCGGGATCGGGCGCGGGATTGCCGAGGGGTTGGCACGCGCGGGCTGGGCGGTGGTGGTCAATTACCGCGGAAACGCCGCCGCAGCCGCGGAGGCGCTGAACGCAGTGCGCGGGCAGGGCAGCCGCGGGCTGAGTGTTCAGGCCGACATTGGCGTGTCAGAGGAGCGCGAGCGTTTGGTCGCGGCGACTCTAGAGACGTTTGGCCGCATCGACCTGCTGGTCAACAACGCAGGGATGGCCCCGCGGGTGCGCGCCGACATCCTGGAGACGACCGAGGCTTCCTACGACGAGGTCATGGCGGTCATCCTGAAGGGGCCGTACTTCCTGACGCAGCGCGTGGCGCGCAGCATGATCGAACTGCTGCAAGCGGGCGCGGTGGGCGATCCCATGATCATCAACATCGGGTCGCTGAGCGCCTACACCAGCAGCATCAACCGCGGGGAGTATTGCATCTCCAAGGCGGGCGTGGCGATGATGACGGCGCTGTTTGCGCACCGGCTGGCTGAATACGGCATCCGGGTGTACGAGGTGCGCCCCGGCGTCATCGCGACCGATATGACCAGCAAGGTGCGGGACCACTACGACAAACTCATCGGAGAAGGGATGGCGCCGATCCGCCGCTGGGGACAGCCGGAAGATGTGGCGGCCGCGGTGGTCGCCATTGCCGGCGGCGCGCTGCCTTTCTCAACGGGCGAAGTCATCAACGTGGACGGCGGTTTTCACCTGCGCCGCCTCTAGGGCCGGCGGCGGGTGGTTGCCCGCGCGCCCGATAAAGGAACTCCGATGAGCAAGATCCGCCGTATGGCGACCTTACGCACCGCCGCCGAACTACAGCGCCACTGCGCTACCCTGGGGATTGAGCTGCCGTGCGATGCCGAACTGGTCGCGGGCGCGACCGCGCCGCTGGCGCAACCCCTCACATTGGGGGAGCGGCACATCGGCAACCGCTTTGCGGTGCTGCCCATGGAAGGGTGGGACGGTACGACCGATGGGCGGCCCACCGACTTCGTGAAACGGCGGTGGACGCACTTCGGGCAGAGCGGGGCCAAGCTGATCTGGGGCGGCGAGGCGGTGGCCGTGCGGCCTGACGGTCGCGCCAACCCCAATCAACTGATGATCAACGCGGAGACGGTGGGCGAACTGGCCGATCTGCGGGGCCTACTGGTCCAGGCCCACGCCGCCGGTTTTGGGCGCACGGATGACCTGCTGATTGGGCTGCAACTGACGCATTCGGGGCGCTTTGCGCGGCCGGTGGACAAAAAGCGACTCGCGCCGCAGATCCTCTATCATCACCCCATCCTGGATGCCAAGTTCGGGCTGAACGCCGACTACCCGCTCATGACCGACGACGCGATCGGCCGGCTCATCGAGGACTTCGTGGCGGCGGCGGTGCTGGCGCAGCAGGCGGGCTTCGACTTCGTGGACATCAAGCATTGTCACGGCTATTTGGGCCACGAGTTCCTGACCGCCGTCGACCGGCCCGGTCGCTACGGCGGCAGCTTGGAGAACCGGACGCGTTTCTTGCGGGAGATTGTCGCCGGTGTCCGCGCCGCCGCGCCGGGGCTGGCGATCGGCGTGCGGTTGAGCGCCTTTGACTTTATCCCGTTCCAGCCGGACCCGGAGGCCGAGCGCCGCGGCGCACCGGCGGCATGGACGGGCGACTATCGCTATGCCTTTGGCGGGGACAAGACCGGGACCGGGGCCGACCTGACCGAGCCGCAAGCGTTCTTGGACCTGCTGGTCGACCTGGGGCTCCCGCTGGTCTGTGTAACCGCGGGCAGCCCTTACTACAACCCGCACATCCAGCGCCCGGCGCTGTTTCCGCCCTCGGACGGCTATCAGCCGCCGGAAGACCCGCTGGTCGGCGTGGCGCGGCAGATCGCGGCGACCGCGGCGCTCAAGGCGGCGCACCCAAACCTGATTGTGGTGGGCAGCGGCTATTCCTATCTGCAAGACTGGCTGCCCAACGT
>CAYJQA010000362.1:2162-6185 GCA_964372065.1 uncultured Litorilinea sp. | reverse complement strand
CCCCTTCCCTTTGCGCTTCAAACCCTATCCGTGACCAAAGTGATATGTGGCTAGTTCGCCAAGCTCAAAATCCCCAGAAAAACCACCGCGATGCTCTGCATAAGAGCAAAAAAGATGGATGCGTATGCGCGCGAATTTCTGGCCGGTCATGCCGGAAGCGTCGTGATCCAGCTTGGGTGCGGTCTGGATAGCCGCTACAACAGGGTCAATGATGGGGAAGTCGAGTGGCATGATTTGGATCTGCCGGCGGTCATTGACCTCCGGCGAAAGTTCTACGCGGAGACGGGTCAGTATCATATGATCCCGTCTTCCGTGACCGACTTGGGCTGGACGGACGCCATTTCACCGCCCGTTTCACAGCTGGGTCGCCCTGTGCTGGTGATTGCGGAAGGGCTGTTCATGTACCTGAAAGAGGAAGCCGTAAAGGCGCTGATCCTCAAATTGCGGCAGGCCTTTCCTGGATGTGAGTTGGTGTTTGACGCATATAGTCGCTTGACGGCCAAAAGCGCCAACCGGCATCCCTCAATCAAGAAGACAGGGGCTGTCGTGCATTGGGGAATTGATGATCCCGCAGCGATCGAACAGTGGGCGGCAGGCATTCGGTTGCAGGAAGAATGGTATTTCACCCAGGCTGAGGACATTAAGAAGCTCCGATTCGGGTATCGCTTGGCCTATCGGATAGCCGACCTGTTTATGGCTGCCAAAAAGGCGCATCGAATTCTCTATTTCAACTTGTAGCAGAACGGCAGGGCCGCAATGAGACGCATCCTTGTGATCGGTGTGATCGTGGCGGTTGTGGCGGTGGCCGGATGGGCCTACATGACCTATGGGACGCAGCCAGCGGCTGCCCCCGCGGAGCCGGCGGACGCGGAAGCGGCCGACGAACTGGAGAACATCATCTGGGCATCGGGCACGCTGGAGCCGGTGACCTGGGTCGGGCTGAGTCCGGCGCTGACCGGCATCGTCCGGCGCGTCTATGTGGCCGAAGGCGATCGGGTGGCGGCCGGCGACCTGCTGCTGGAGTTGGACAACGAACTGCTGTCCAGCCAGGTGGAAAGCGCGGCGGCCAGTGTGGCGGAGGCCGAAGCCGCGCTGGCGAAGCTGCGGGCGGGCGCGACTGCGGCGGAGATCGCGGCGGCGGAAGCCGAAGTCGCATCCGCCGCGGCCGCGGTGGCGCTGGCCGCCGGCCAAATGCTCGAATGTGAGGCCGCGATTGAATTGGCCGAGGCCCAAGCGCAGATCGCGGCCGACCAAGCAGCCGAACTCGCCTCGCATCCTACGCCCGCCGAGTTGACCGCGGCCGATGCCGAGGTCGCGGTGGCGAAGACCGCAATAGACCACGCCCAGGCGGCCTACAATCTGGTGCGCGGCGACCCGCAGATCGCGTCGATGCCGGAGTCGCTGGCGCTCTACCAGGCCACCGCGGCCTGGGAAGCGGCGCAGGCTGCCGCCGAAGTGATCCGCCAAGGCGCGACGCCCGAACAACTGGCGGTCGCCGCGGGTCAGGTGGCGGCGGCGGAAGCCACGGTCGCGATGGCGCGCAGCAAGGAAGTGGGCGCACAGGCCGCGGTACAGGCCGCGCTGGCCGGCCAGGCAAGCGCACAGGCCGCCCTGGACGGTCTGCGCACGGGCGCGACCGCCGAGGAGATCGCCATGGCCGAGGCGCGCGTCCAGGCCGCACGCGCCGGCCTGAGCATGGCCGAAGCGAACCTGCGCCAGAGCCAGATCACGGCCCCCTTTGACGGCGAGGTGGGGCGCGTGGTGATGAAGGTAGGTGAGATGGCGACGCCGGGGACCAGTGCGCTCTTGCTGGGCGACCCGTCCATCATGCACGTGGCGACCACCGATTTGCGCGAGACGGATGTGGTGCGGCTGGCCGTGGGCATGGCGGTGGAAGTCAGCTTCGACGCTTTGCCGGATCGCGTCTTTGCGGGTACCATCACCGAGATTGCGCCCATGAGCAACACGGAAAAAGGCAGCACGAACTACACGGTGAAGGTAGACGTGGCCGATCTGGACCCGGCGCTGCGTTGGGGCATGACGGCATTTGTCAACATCCTGGCCCCGCGCTGACCGGGCGCGAGAGGATGACTCCGCATGAGCGAGCCTTTGATCCGCATCGACAACTTGAGCAAAGTCTACGGCGTGGGCGAGACGGCCGTCCACGCGCTGGACCGCGTAAACCTGGCGGTGATGCCGGGCGAACTGGTGGCGATCATGGGGCCGAGCGGGTGCGGCAAGAGTACGCTGCTCAACATGATCGGCGCATTGGACCAGCCCAGCACGGGCGCAATCTGGGTGGCAGGCGAGAACCTGGCCCACCTCAAGAATGTGGACCGCTTCCGCGCCCGGACGGTCGGCTTTGTCTTTCAGTTGCACAACCTCTTGCCCACCCTGACCGCGCTGGAGAATGTAGAAGTGCCCATGCAGGGGCAGCCGGGCAGCGCCCAAAGCCATCGCGAACGGGCGAAACGTCTGCTGGAACTGGTGGGGCTGGCCGGCCGCTCCGGCCATCTGCCCAGCCAGCTTTCGGGCGGGCAACGCCAGCGCATTGCCGTCGCCCGCGCCCTGGCGAATGACCCCAAGCTGATCCTGGCCGACGAGCCGACCGGTTCGCTGGACAGCCAGAGCGGCGAGGAGATTCTGGCGCTGTTGGCGCAACTGAACCGCGACCAGGGCACGACCATTATCATCGTGACCCATGACCGCCGCGTGGCGCAATCGACGCAGCGCATTGTGCGGATCCGCGACGGTCACATCGAAGACGATCACCGCCTGCTCAACCCCCTGGAAGAGGACCTGCGGATGCTCGCCGTCAGCAAACTGGGGCAGGCGATCCTGACCACCGGCGACGACCCGCTGCCCAACATCTCGGAAGAAGAAGAGACTGTCATCCGCCGCGTGCTGGAACGTTTTACCGGCGGCCAACCAACCCCCACCGAGGAACACCTGGACCTAGTATGACGCTACAGATTCGCCCGGCCACGCCCGCCGACGTGGCGGCCATGGTCGCGCTCTCCGAGCAGAAGCGCACGGACTATGCGGCCTATCAGCCGGTCTTTTGGCGCAAAGCCGCGGGCAGCGCCGCCGTGCAGACGCCCTATTTTCGCGAACTGCTGGGCCGCGACCACATCTTGGCGCGGGTGGCTGTGGACGGGGGGACGGTCGTGGGCTTTGTGATCGCGGCGGTTATGCCTGCACCCGCGGTCTATGACCCCGGCGGGCTGACCTGCCTGATTGACGACTTTTGCGTAGCCGACCCGGCGATGTGGACGGCGGCAGGCGCGGCGCTGCTAACGGACGTGCAGACCGCGGCGGCGGCCCGCGGCGCGGTACAGAGCGTGGTGGTCTGTGGTCATCTGGACGCGGCCAAGCGCGCCTTTCTGCGCGGGGCCGGGTTGAGCCTCGCGTCCAAGTGGTATGTGGGACCGACGATTTTGTCTGCCAAAGGAGAAACCGATGCACGCTGAGGCGATCCGCCTGCTGGTTGAGTACAATTATTGGGCCACGCACCGGCTGTTGGCTGCGGCCGAGCAGTGCGCGCCGGAGCAACTGACCGCATCCGAGCCGATGTCATGGGACTCGGTGATGGGCACGTTCGGCCACATCCTGAGCGCGGAGTGGGCATGGCGACAGCGCTGCCAACTGGGCGTCTCGCCCACCAAGATGCTGGACCCGCACCAGTTTGCGGCATTGGCGGCGCTGCGACAGCGTTGGGACGCAGAAGAATCCGCGCTGCGCGGCTATGTCAACGGGTTGAGCGACGCCGATTTGCTGCGGGTGGTCGAGTACCAAAATACGTCGGGCAAGCCGTTTCGCCGCGTGTTATGGCAGATTCTGCTGCATGTGGTCAATCACGGCACGCAGCACCGGGGCGAGATTGCGCTCTATCTGACCGGCTTCGGTCACTCGCCCGGCGACATTGATCTGAGCGTATTTTACGCCGAGACCATGGGCTGAACAGACGCGGTCGGCACTACTCATCATTTGTCCAAGAGGAAACGATGACCCCTCAATCTCAAC
>CAYJQA010000362.1:0-2152 GCA_964372065.1 uncultured Litorilinea sp. | reverse complement strand
ACGCAGGCGTGGGTGGCGTTGGTGGATCACACGGACCGTCGCCGTGCTGGTCGGGATTGTGCTGGTGCTGGTCGTGGTCACCGCCATCGCGGGGGCCGCGGCCAAGTCTAGGCTGGCGCAAGAGTATCCCGCCCCCGGCCAGATGGTGGATGTGGGCGGGTACAGCCTGCACCTTCACTGTACGGGCCAGGGTGACCTCACCGTGATTTTGGAGGCCGGTCAGGGCGACTTCTCCCTGTCTTGGGCGCGCGTGCAGCCGGAAGTCGCCCAGTTTGCCCGCGTTTGCGCCTATGATCGCGCCGGGGCCGGCTGGAGTGACCCAAGCCCCCATCCGCGCACGGCCCAGACGATGGTAGACGAGCTGCATACGCTGCTGACCAATGCCAACGTCGAAGGGCCGGTGGTGCTGGTCGGGCACTCGTTGGGTGGGATGCTCATGCGCCTGTATGCTCACGACTACCCGGACGACGTGACCGGCATGGTGTTGGTAGATTCTCTGCATGAAGAACTGCCCGTCCGTATACCCGAATATGCCCGGTTGTTGAAGGAGCAGGCCGGCCAGTTCGGACCATTGGCGTGGCTGCGTGCGGCGGGCATCGTGGCGCTGGCGTCGGAAAACATCCCCGTTACGGGGCTGCCGGATGAGGCAGCTGCAGCATACCGCGCCGTCGTGGCGACAGGCACGGTTTTCGAAACGATTGCGGCTGAGATGAACGCCGCGGTGGAGAACTGCGCGGCGGTGCGCGCGGCGGGCATCACGAGTCTAGGCGAAATCCCGTTGATCGTCTTGACCGCAGGCTTGGCGGAACCCTTGCCCGGTCTATCTCCGGTGCAGAATCAGCAGTGGCGCGAGACTTGGCTACTTCTACAGTCCGAATTCCTCGCGCTTTCGCCCCGGAGCCGGCAGGTGATGGCCGAGCAGAGTGGGCATGTGATCCAACTACAGCAGCCCGATCTGGTGGTGGATGCCATCCGCCAGGTGATCATAACAACGCGTGAGTAAGCAAAGGATCCTGTATGCCGCCCGACCTGCGTTTTCGTGCTGATGGCACGTTTACGATTGTCCAGTTCACCGACACGCACTTCACCAATGGCGCGGCCCCGGACGTGGCGACCACTGCGCTGATGGCCGCCATCTTGGCGGCGGAGCAACCCGACCTGGTCGTCCTGACCGGCGACGTGATTCACGGCAGCGACTGTGCCGACCCGGCGGCGTCCTGGCGACGGGCGCTCGCGCCGATGATTGCGGCCGGACTGCCGTGGGCCGCGGTCTTCGGCAATCACGACGACGAGGGCACGCTGGATCGCGCCGGTCTGATGGCGGTGCAGCAAGAGTTGCCCGGCTGTCTGTCGCGGCCCGGCCCCACGACCGTCTCCGGCGTGGGCAACTACGTGCTGCCCGTGCAGGCCGCGGCGGCGGGAGCCCTCGGGGCGCGGCCCGCGGCGCATCTGTATTTTCTGGACTCCAACGCCTATCCCGAGGCAGGCCCCGGCGTCTATGGCTGGATCCGGCGCGACCAGATCGCCTGGTATGTGATGCAGGCGCGCACGCTGGCCGACGCGGCGGGCGGCGCACTCCTGCCCGCCCTAGCCTTCTTTCACATTCCGCTGCCCGAATATGACGAGGTGTGGGACCTGCACCCGTGTCACGGTGAGAAGTACGAGCCGGTCTGCTGCCCGGCCCTCAACAGCGGGCTGTTTGCCGCGCTGTATGAAGTGGGCGATGTGCTGGGAACCTTTGTGGGCCACGACCACATCAACGACTACATGGGCGACCTGCACGGCATCCGCCTGTGCTATGGTCGTGCCACGGGCTACAATACCTATGGCCGCGACGGCTTTCCGCGCGGCGCACGCGTCATCCGGCTGCACGAGGGCGTGCGTGACTTTACGACGTGGCTGCGGCTGGCGGACGGTGCGGTCGTCACGGCGCAGCGCGAGCATCTGCCCACGGTGCAGCGCACCTTTAGCGCGTGAGCCGGACAAAATGGCCGTGGCGTGGGCGTGTGCCATAATAGAAGGCAAGCTGTAATCCCGTCATTCCGAGGCCGCAGGCCGAGGAATCTCTCTGCACTCACATCACAGCGGAGAGATTCCTCGCCACGCTCGGAATGACAAGGCCCCGCTATCGTGCAAAGTAGCAACCTAAAGC
>CAYJQA010000361.1:923-6185 GCA_964372065.1 uncultured Litorilinea sp. | reverse complement strand
GGACCGTTCGCCTGGCCCGCGCCACGCGTGACCAGAAAACGCGAGCCGACATCGGATTGTATCGGGCCGACGACGTGCAGGTTATAGGCGTATACATTATCCGTCGAGGGGTTCGCGGCGCTGCTGCCTAGCTCAGAGAATACCCGGTCGTTATACGCGACGTTGTGATGGATGTTGGCATAGCGCGCGCCGTGCAGCTCGATCGAGTTGCTTTCGACGATGCCATTGTAGGTGCAGATGGTCCGGTTATCGGCAAAAGTGTTGTACCCAATCTCCTGATAGTCGCCGTGGAGCAGGACGCCCATCGCGCCCAGGGCTTGGGTCGAGTCCAGTTTCCAGACGACGTTGTTCTGCGTCAGTTCGCTGTGGACGAGCTTATTGTGATGGCTGACGTAATCGAAATACGCGCCAATCGCCAGCTTGTTCGCCTTCGCGTATTGCACGGTGTTGTAGGCCGCGTTAGCGCCAAACGAAAATCCAACCTTCCAAGCCACCGGCTGGTTGTTGCAGTTGGGATCGGGCGCGGGCGGCGCGCTCAGCGTCGTCTCGATGTATTCGATGATTTGATAGGAACCCGAAATCTGTACATTGCCGCTGTACCCATCCTGAATCTTGGGCAGCTCGCCGGCGCCATACGCGCCGAGGGTGATGGGCTGGGCAGCCGTGCCATTCCAGGCGGCGCGCAGCGGGCCGGTCCAGGCGCAGCCGCGCTTGAGGAGCAGTTGGTCGCCGGGCTGCAGGACGGCGCTATTGGCCTTCATCAAGCTTTGCCACGCCTGGGTAGGGGATGTGCCCGGGTTGGCGTCCTTGCCCGCGGCGCAATCAACGTAGTAGGTTGTTGAACTCTGCGCCTGGGTCGGCTGCCAGGCGCTTAACAAGCCCGCCACACCGAGCAACACGAAAAGAACCAGAACCGCAAGCCGAACATTTGGTTTTGCCAGTCTTTGTTTCACGCTTACTTTTTCCCGGGGTGTCTAGAGTATTACAAAGGGTTCCGAAACTGCGAAATTCCCGGCTGGGCCGGCGCTACCACTGTGGGCGCACAGAGCGCCTCGAGCACCGTAAGCCACGGTGTGGGCGCTAGGAATTGCGGGCGTACGTAAAACGTTGGATTAGTGTGAGGTAGTCATCGGTGAACGTTGCGCTCTATACGCGTCGTACTCGCGCTATACTAGGTCACCCGCGGCGCGGGTTCGAGGTACAAATGACCGTCTTTGGTGCGACAAATTTCCCAAACATTTGCGGGGAGCCGCCAATACGCAAGTCGCAGACTGCCGTAGACCAAAAGACAAGTAGCGTCCTAGCCAAACGGCCAGGACAGGGGGCATCGCCGCTGTGCATATCTTGATGGTTGCGGATTTCTACTGGCCGTACTTGGGGGGCGTCGAACAGCATGTCCGCACGCTCAGCCATGCGCTGCACGCCCGCGGGTACACCGTGACGGTGGCGACGCTGTGGGGCGACGGGCTGGCAACGTCGGAAATGGACCAGGGCGTCCACATTGAGCGGCTGCGGGGCAGCTCGCAGCGCTACAATTGGGTGTTCTGTGACCCTAAACGGCCCTGGGCGCCGCCATTTCCGGATCGGTAAATCGCCGTGGGTCTACGCCGCATCATTCGCCGCACACGACCGGATATTGTGCATGGTCACGATTGGCTGGCTCGTTCGTTCCTGCCGCTCAAACGGTGGAGTGGGGCCAAGGCGGTGATGAGCCTGCACTATTACACGCTGGCATGTGCGAAAAAGAACCTCATGGCACACGCTGTGCCGTGTGACGGCCCCGGTGTGGGGAAATGCCTGAACTGCGCCGCCCACCACTACGGTGCGGCCAAGGGGACGGCGACCGTGCTGGCGAACTGGGGCATGGCCGCCGCCGAGCGGGTCCTCGTCGATATGTTTATCTCGGTCAGCCAGGCCACCGCCGTGGGCAATCGCTTGGACGCAAGCGCAGTGCCCCATGCCGTGATCCCGAATTTCGTGCCTGATCCCGGTCCCGTGTCGCCGGCGAGGACGGCAGCCTATCTGGCCCAACTACCCCAGGAGCCGTTCCTGCTGTTTGTGGGCGATCTGCGCCCGATCAAGGGGTTGACCGTCCTGCTGGAAGCGTATGCAGGGCTGGCGGGTGCGCCGCCCCTGGTGCTCATCGGCAAACGTTGGCCCGACACACCGGCGGAGCTGCCCCCCAACACGTGCGTCCTGCATGACTGGCCCAACGAGGCCGTGCGGGCCGCCTGGGAGCGCAGCCTCATCGGCCTGGCGCCCTCACTGTGGCGCGAACCGTTTGGCATCGTCGTCATCGAAGCTATGGCGGGCGGCAGTCCGGTCATCGCCGCGCGCGTCGGCGGCATCCCGGAAATCGTCGTCGACGGCGAAACGGGGCTGTTGGTGCCACCCGGCGACGCGGCCGCGCTGCGGGCCGCGATGGCGCGGCTGATCGACAGCGCCGACCTGCGCCAAGCCATGGGGCAAGCCGCGCGGCGGCGCGCCGCCGCGTATGCCGTCAGCGCCGTCGTCCCACGCATCGAAGCGGTATACCGGGGTGTCTTGGCGTCATGACCAGGCAGCCGTTTGTCTCCATTGTCATCAACTCCTATAACTATGGGCGCTTCCTGGCCGCGGCCATCGAGAGCGCGCTGGCGCAGACTTACCCCAGGACGGAAGTCATCGTCGTGGATGACGGTTCCACCGACAATTCGCAGGCGATCATAGCGGCCTACGGGGAGCGCGTGATCCCGGTGTTGCAGAGAAACGGCGGCCAGGCGGCGGCCCTCAACGCCGGTTTCGACCACAGTCAGGGTGACGTGGTCCTCTTTCTGGATGCGGACGACCTGCTCCACCCGCAGATCGTCGCCGCGGTAGTCGCCGCCTTTCAGGACGACCCGCAGGTCGTGCGCGTCCAATACCGCCTGGCGGTGATCGATGCGGACGGTGCACCGACGGGCGATGTCATGCCTCCGCGCCAGCGCCCGATCCCGCACGGCGACCTGTGGCGGTCCGTGCTGGCCTATGGCGACGATATTGCCTGGCTGCCCACCAGCGGCAATGCGTTTGCCGCGGCCATGCTGCGGCGGATTTTGCCCATTCCGGTGTCCGCCTATCGGATCTGCGCCGACTACTACCTGTCCAACCTATCGCCGCTGCTAGGGCGTGTAGCGGCGCTCGACGTGGTGGGCGGCTACTATCGGGTTCACGCGGCCAATCGCCATCACACGACGCGACTCGATCCGGAACGGACGCGCCAGAACATTGTGCGGACTGTTTGCACACATACGCAGTTGCAGGTCACCGCGCAACAACTCGGCCTGATCGGGGCGGCGGACGGCCGGGTGGCCGCGCTGTCGGTGACGTTTCCGGCGAACCGGCTGGTTTCGTTGCGCCTGGACCCCGCGCGGCATCCGCTGCCCAGTGATACCCGGCTTGACCTGGCGCGCCAGGGTATCTGGGCCGCCTGGCGACGCCCCAACCTGACCTTGCCCGCCAGAGTGATGTACTCGGCCTGGTATCTCGCGCTCGCGTACGCGCCCACGGCGGGGACCGTGCGCAGGTTGGCGGAGCAGCTTTTCTACCCCGCCGCGCGCGGACGCCCGTGGTGGCCGGCGATCCGGCGTTGGCCGCGCCCAGTGCTGGCCGACAAGCGCGGAGCCGGCGAATGACACAGATGGCCGTGATCATCGTGAACCACAATACGCGCCGCCACTTGCGGCAGTGTCTGGCGTCGATCCAGGCATCGCTGGCCGGGGTCGCCGCGGGGACGCCGGTCCCCATCATCGTCGTCGACAACGCTTCGACGGATGGCAGCGTAGAGATGGTGCGCGAGGATTTTCCCGATGTCGAGGTGCAGGCCAACCGCGCCAATCCGGGGTATGGCGCAGCCGCCAACCAGGCGATTGCGCAGTGCCGCGCCGACTATGTCTTGCTGCTCAATAGCGACACACTTCTGGAGCCGGGTGTCGTGACGGCCCTGCACCGCTATCTGGACCAGCATCCGCAGGTCGCCATCGTGGGGCCGCGTCTGCAGAATCCCGATGGTACATTGCAGGCTTCCTGCTATCCCGAGCCTAGCCCATTCAATCTCTTTCTCGAAGAGAGCCTGGTGGGCCGGCTGGCCGCGTATCTTCCCGGTGCGCGCGATCGCTATCTCCGCACCTGGCGGCATGACGCGGTGCGCGCCGTCCCCTGGGTGTTGGGCGCGGCGCTCGCCATGCGGCGGGACGCGTTGCAGGCCGTGGGTGGATTCGACCCGGCGTTCTATATGTACTTTGAGGAAACCGATCTGTGCCGGCGGCTGTGGGCGGCCGGATGGCAGGTGTACTTTGCCCCCGTGGGCGTTGTGGTGCACGTGGGCGGGGCCAGCACACGGCGTCACTATGCCAAGATGCAGGCGCAGCTTTTCGCCAGCATGCACCTGTTCTATGCGCGCCACTATTCAGCGCGGCAGGCGCGGCTGCTGCGCCTGGTCATGATCCCGGTATTGGCCGCCCGGCTCGTCCAGGATGCCGCGCGCTATGTGCGCGCACGCAGCGCCCCACAGCGCGCGGACTCGTCCGAACTGCTGCACGTTCGTTACCACCTATTGCGCGGCCTGTTGTCGGCGGCCATCCCGACGGCGCGCCGGTGGTGAGCCGACAGGAAGGGGAAACCTTGCCGAGTCCACCTGAGATTCGGGCTGCCACCTCGGCACAGCCAGCCGGTTTGCGCCGGCTGGATTGGCGTTTCCTGCTGCCACAGCCCCCAGCCGGCCAATTCCGGCATCTGCGACTTTACGGCGGTCCGCCTGGACTGGCGGACCTCATCGTCGCGGCCAAGTTGGCCGCGCGTGTGACCGGCGACGATACTGGCGGCCAGCCGGACGCCGCCGATGCGGTCGTCATTCTGGGCGACAGTCAGGTGAGCCTGGCGCAGGCCGCGGCCGGTCTCACCGCAGGCGGTGTGCTGTACCAGGAGATCGCGCGGCGCTCTGTGGTGTCGCTCCGGCTGACGCCCGGTCGGATTCGCCAACGGCTGGAACACGCCGGGCTGGCGCTGACCGGGCTGTATTGGGCAGCGCCGAACTTCGAGACGTGCCGGCGCTACATTCCGCTGGATGCGCCGGGCGCGGTCCGCTGGTATCTGTCTTCGCTGTTTGTCGCCGGGACGCCCGTCCACCGCCTGGCGCGGGCGCTGCTCCAGGCCGCGGTGAACGGACATAGCCACCGTCTGGGGTGGTTTGTGCCCTGCCTGAGTGTGACGGCTATTGCCGGGAGCGCCGGTACGATGACCGAC
>CAYJQA010000361.1:0-913 GCA_964372065.1 uncultured Litorilinea sp. | reverse complement strand
AGATCCGGCGTTTGCTGCCCCAGCCCGGCTTGCGGCCGCTGGTGCTGACCAGTGGGCAGGATGACGCCAGCCGGTTGGTCATGCTGCCCTTTGCGCCGTGCCAGGCGGACCCCGCGGCGGCCACCGCGGATCAGACCACGCAGCCCATTGCGATCATCAAGATCGCCACCCACCCCGCGTTCAACGCGGCCACCGAGTTGGAGCAGGTTGTGCTCCAGACGGTGCGCGCCCGCTTGGACCCGCCGCTGCGCCGGAGTATCCCGGCGGCGCTGGGAGGATTTCGCTACGGCGACCTGGCTGTGGGCGTGGAAGGGATTGCGCCGGGACGCTCGCTGTGGGTGTCCAGCGGCGGCTGGGGCACGTCCCCCACCGCGAAGATCGCCGACCTGACGCTGGGCGCGCGCTGGTTGACGGCGTTCCATGCCCAGACCGAGGAGCGGCGGCTCGTGTGGGACCAGGCGGCCATTGCGAACTGGATCGACGCGCCGCTGGCGGCCTATGCCCAGGCGCAATCGCTTACCACGGGGGAGCACAAGCTGTTTGCGCTGACGCTGGCCCGCGCCCACAGTCTGGTGGGCGCGACGCTGCCGCTGGCCTGGCAGCACCATGATTTTGCGCCGTGGAATATCTACCGGGCGGGCGACCAGTTCACGGTGATCGACTGGGAGTTCAACCGCGGTTGGGATGCCACGCGCGCCGGGCCGGGGCTGTGCGACCTCCTCTATTTTGTCACCCACTGGTACATCATCGCCCATCACCTGTACACGGAAGCGGCCGAACTGCGCGGTCTGCACAGCCTCTTTCTTGACCCGGCGCGCCAAACGCGCACGCTGCGCGCGGCCCGCCGTGCGCTGGCGGACTATCTGGCGGCGCACGCGATTGACCGGGGCTTTCTGCCCTTGCTGCTGGTGCA
>CAYJQA010000360.1:0-6193 GCA_964372065.1 uncultured Litorilinea sp. | reverse complement strand
CCAGACAAGCTTGCTGATGGACTGTCACAACATGGCCCAACACGGCCCCGCCGCTTACGGCGACGCCGGCGCACCGCGCCCCCTGCTCTGCCTGGCCAACTTCGGCGACACGCGTGGCGAGCCGCGCCCCGGCAAAGGCCCGGTAACATGCAACCCGACCCTTCTGCGCGCCGCTGGCGACCTGGCCTCTCAGATATTCGCCGACGTTGAGTTGCTGGAGCCGGATGAAACGCGGCCGCCCGTCGTTGCGCTCAACCAGCCGTTTGCCGGCGGCTATGCGCTGCGTACAGCCATCGACCAGCTTGCCAAACGTACCGGCCGTGCGGTTGCCGGATTCATGGTCGAAATCAATCGCGGCCTGTTCGTCGGTCGCCAGACGCCGGACACGCCCATTTCCGCCCCGCGCCAGGAACGCATCGATGCCATTCGTGACCGGCTCGATCAATGGGCTACCCAAGTTGTCGCACTCTTGCCCCACAGCAACACAGACCAGCCAATAGGAGCATGATGTCGGTACAATCGCTTCTCGACGCCGCGCTGGAAATGGCGGAACTGGCCGCGACGCTGATGCTGAGCTCCGCCGAGGAGTCCAGCCCGCGCCGCAAGAGCGACGGCACCCTCGTCACGAACCTTGACCACGCGGTCGATCGGCTTGTTCGTGACGAGATTCGCCGTCGCTTCCCCGCTCACCATATCCTCAGCGAGGAAAGCCAGACGGTATACGACCCGGCTGCATCGTATACCTGGATCGTCGACCCGCTAGACGGGACGACGAACTATGCGCGCGGTTTGTCGATTTGGGGCGTGAGTTTGGTTTTGGTTCAGGGAGGTACGCCGTCGGTTGGCGTGTTGGCATTTCCATTACTACGCGAAGTATTCGCGGCGGCGGACGGATTGGGTTCGACCCGCAACGGGCATCCCATCCAAACAAGCCCGCTGACGACGCCGGATGACACGCAGCTGATCAACACCTGCACGCGCACCGCCGGTGCGTACATCGTACGCACCCCGCTCAAGGTACGCTCGCTCGGCAGCGCCGCATACCATATCGCCAAGGTCGCCGATGGGACCGCCCTGGCCGCCATCGAGGCCGCGCCCAAGATCTGGGATCTCGCCGCCGCGCTGCTCATCCTCGACGAAGCCGGCGGGGTTTACACGCCCCTTGCCGCCCAGCCTAAGACGTTCCCCCTGGCCCCCGAGCGGCATGACTTTCTCAGCCACGCTATGCCCATGCTGGCCGCAGCTAATGGTAGTGTTTTGGCCGCGGTTCGTCAGGGAATATTAGGAAGGTACAACTAATGTCTACACGAAACCAGACGCCGTCTGATACAACGCTCATCTACTTCGGCGCGTCTGACCGCGCCCATCCCGTCGGTTACGTCAGCGCGGACGGACAGATCATGCGTTTGCGGTGGGATGCCGCCGTCGCCATAGGGCGGATCACGCCGGATCGCCGCGTCCTCCGCAACACACAGCACGACGAACGCGAACTCGGCACGTTCACACCGGACGGCAAGGTCCACAGCCACGGCCTCTTTGAGGGCGGCGCGCTCGGTTGGCTCGAGCCGGACGGCGTTGTCATTCAGGGTGGGCTGATTCTCGGTGAGGAGGAGGTCGGCTTTGTCCAGGGGCCGCAGCCCGCCGCCGCGGCCGCCGCTCTCCTCCTCATCTTCTTCCCGGAAGAACAAGAAGGTATCCGTCAGGCCGGGAGGCACGCATGACGCCCGTGACGCTCCAGCGCGCACAGACCCGACGCCTCTTGCACGGGCTCCGCCGCAGCGGCGACACAGATGGGTTGCCCATGCTGCTCCTCCACGGCAGCTATGCCAGCAGCCGCTGGTGGGAACCACTTATGTCTGTCCTGCCACCGGCGATCCTCGCCGTCGCGCCAGACCTGCGCGGCTGCGGCGATTCGCAGCGTACCGATCACGGCTACGCGATCGAGGAGCAGAGCGTCGACGTCGCCGCGCTGGTGGAGTACCTTGGCTGGTCTCAGTTTGACCTTGTGGCCCATTCCAGCAGCGGCGCCATTGCCGTCGAATACGTCCTGACGCACCCCAGCGCCGTGCGCACACTCACACTCGTCGATACGGTCCCGGCCGAGGGCGTATTCACCCCGGTGGAAACGTTCATGCTGCTGGAGCGCATGCGGACCGATCACGACCTGCTGGCGCAGGCCCTGGCCGCGCTCATGCCGACCTTCGTCGGGCCGGATGCCCTGCCCAGCGACGATGACCTCGCCTTCTTCCGGCTGCTGGTCGCGGACGCGGCCGGTATGGCGCCGGCCGCCTTTGTTGCGGTTGCCGAGGGCTTGGCGCATTGGAACCGCTTCGCCGATGTCGGTCGTCTGACCCTACCGGCGCTACTCGTCTGGGGCGACCTTGACGTCGTCGTGGATCGCGACACGACCACGCGCACCCTCATCGCGATCCCCGGCGCGACCAACCTGGACGTGCTCCACCACGTGGGCCACTCACCCATGATCGAAGCGCCCGTCACGCTGGCCGAGCGGATCATCGACTTTATCAGCGACGATCTGGACGACTACGCCGCCGCGCGCCAATCAGGCTTTGACGGCTAGACCGCGGCGGCGCTTCAGAAGCGAAATTAGGGTCGCTAGACCTCAAACATCTGCTCGCGTTCCGGCCCCACAGACACATAGTCCACTTTAACGCCCGCCAGTTCGCTCAGGCGGTGGATATAGGCCCGCGCCGCCTTCGGCAAGTCATCCCAGTGACGGCATCCGGCTGTGGACGTCTGCCAGCCCGGCCATTCTTCCCAGACCGGCGTTAGCCCGTAGAGCAGTGGCGTATCGGGCATGGAATCTCGCACGACCGTGCCGTCTGGCATCCGATACCCGGTGCAGACCTGGACCGTCTCAAACGTGTCCAACACGTCCAGCTTGGTGATCGCCAGACCGGTCATGCCGTTGAGCCACGACGCATAACGAATGGCCACGCCGTCGAACCAACCGCACCGTCGCGGTCGCCCGGTCGTCGCGCCGTATTCCTCGCCGGCCGCCCGCAGCCGGTCGCCGGTGGCATCCAGCAGTTCCACCGGAAATGGCCCGTCGCCCACCGCCGTGCTGTACGCCTTAACCACTCCGATCACGCGATCGATAGCGCGCGCCGGCAGCCCCGCGCCCGAACTGGCGAAGGACGCCGTCGGGTTGCTGCTGGTCACATAGGGATAGATGCCCCAGTCCAAGTCGCGCATCACACCCAACTGACCCTCCAGCAGGATCGCCTTGCCGCCCTCAATCGCCTGGCGCACCAGCGGGACGGTATCGACGATACGCCCCCTTAGCTTTGCGCCGACATCCTGGCAATAGGCAAACAGCGCCGCGCCGTCCACCGGCTCGCCGCCCAGTACCTCCACTTTCCGATTGGTGGTACGCAAGGCGCTGTCCAGCCGGCTCTCCAGCCAGTCGGGCTGCAACAGATCGCCCATGCGTAGGCCGGACCGCGACGCCTTGTCCGCATAGGCCGGACCAATCCCGCGCTTGGTTGTACCGATGGTGTCCTTGCCGCGGGCGGCTTCTTCCAGTTCGTCCAGCGTTCGGTGATAGGGCATGAGCATCTGCGCGCGCGTGCTGATCCAGAGATTGTCCAGCCGCACCCCCGCCCGTGCCAGGTTATCCATCTCGTTCAGCAGCGATTGCGGATTGACCACGCAGCCGGAGCCGATGATATTGGCGGTCGCCGGGTTGAAGATGCCCGACGGGATGAGGTGCAGCGCATGCTTCCCATACTCGTTGATGACCGTGTGCCCGGCATTGTCGCCGCCCTGGAAGCGGATCACCACGTCCGCTTGCTGGGCCAAATAGTCGATGACGCGGCCTTTCCCCTCGTCGCCCCATTGGGCGCCAACAATTGCGGTAACGGTCATGGGAAGCCTCTCTCCTTGGGATTGGTGCGCCGGCGGCAATCGGGCAGCATAATGGTCCACTCGCTGGCCGCGAGTGGACCGTTGCCGCGCCAACGCACCGTCGCGCTGGGAATCGGTTATTTGGCGGATTCGCCGCCGTCCACCGTCAAGATCGTGCCCGTAATGAAGCGGGCCTCATGCGAGCAAAGGAACGCCGCCGCCGTCGCAATGTCTTCCGGCTGCCCGATCATGCCTAGCGGGATTTGCGGCACTTGCGATTCGAAGAAATCTTGGGGCATGTGGGCAAACGCTTCCGTCATGATCAGCCCTGGACGGATGACGTTGGAGCGCACTCCATAATGCGCCACTTCCAGCGCCAGTTTGCGGTTGAATCCTTCCAGCCCCGCCTTGCTGGCGGCATAGGCCACGTCGTCGAACTCACCCGCAACCGCCCCAATGCTGCTGATATGCAAGATTGCGCCTTGCGTCGCGGCCAAGTGCGGCAGCGCATAGTGCACCATCGCAAAGGCCGCTTCCAGATTCGTCGCCAGCACCTCGCGCCACGCGTCAATCGACATCTCTTCCACACCCTGCCCGGCGGAAATGGCGGCATTATTCACCAGCACGTCGAGCCGGCCGAAGTGGTCGAACGCGGCTTGCACGATCTGCGCCGCATCCGTGGCGACATTCCCAGGCGCGGTAATAACCTCCGCGCCATGCGCCCGCAGTTCCGCCGCCTTGGCTTCTAGCAAATGCACGCGCCGACCGGAAAGCACCACCTTGGCCCCTTCCGCGGCCAGCCGACCCGCGACCGCCGCACCGATGCCGGTGCTGCTGCCCGTGATGATCGCGACCTTGTCCTCATACCTTGCCCATCCGGGTAAATCCACAGCCGCCTCCCCCTGCCCGCGACTGGGCCGCGTTGTCAGCGACCGGGCTGAATCTGATAGTTGGGCGCTTCCTTGGTAATAACAACGCTGTGCGGATGGCTTTCCTGATAGCTGGCCGACGTGATGCGGACGAACTGAGCCTTCTGGCGCAGGTCTTCCAGGCTTGTCGCACCCACATAGCCCATCCCGCTCCGCAGCCCGCCCATCAACTGGTACACAAAATCCTTGAGCGTGCCCTTATAGGGGACCTGCCCTTCAATCCCTTCCGGCACCGTCTTGCCGCTGATGTCCGGGCTGGCCGATTCGCGCCCGGTCTGTGCGGTCTGATACCGATCGTTGGCGCGACCCTTCATCGCTCCCAGGCTGCCCATCCCGCGGTACTCCTTGAACGAGCGCCCTTCGCGAATGACAATATCGCCCGGTGATTCGTGCAGACCCGCCAGCAGGCTGCCCAGCATAACAGCCGACGCACCGGCAGCCAGGGCCTTCGTGATGTCGCCGCTGTAGCGAATGCCGCCATCGCCGATGACCGCGACGCCCAACTTGCGCGCCTCGTCCGCCGTTGCCGCGATCGCCGTCAGTTGCGGCATCCCTGACCCACTGACGATACGCGTCGTGCAGATGGATCCGGCCCCCACACCCACCTTGATCACGTCCGCGCCCGCGCCGGCCAAGTCACGCACGCCCTGGGGTGTCACCACATTCCCGGCCAGAATGATCAAGTCTGGAAAACGCCGCCGCAACGAACGCACCGCTTCCAGCACGTTGCGGCTGTGGCCGTGGGCTGTGTCGATCGCTACCGCGTCTACTCCCGCGTCCACCAGTAGCCCCGCTCGCTCCATACCTTGCTCGCCCACCCCCACCGCCGCGGCGACCAGCAGCCGCCCCCGCTCATCCTTGGCGGACTGGGGAAAATCCTGGCGCTTCAGCAGGTCCTTGTAGGTGATCAGCCCCTTCAACAGGCCGTGTTCGTCGATGAGCGGCAGCTTCTCGATCCGGAAGCGGTGCAGGATCTCCTGCGCCTCGGCCAGCGTCGTGCCCAGTTGCGCCGTGATCAGCCCCTCATGCGTCATGTACTGGCTCACCGGCAGCCGGTAATCCGTGGCAAACCGCACGTCCCGATTCGTCAGGATCCCGACCAGGCGGCCCTGCGCATCGGTGATCGGCACTCCGCTAATCTTGTAGCGGCTCATCACCGCTTCGGCTTCCGCGAGCGTGGCTTCCGGTGGCAGCGTAATCGGATCGACAATCATGCCGCTCTCGCTGCGCTTCACCTTGTCGATCTCTTCCGCCTGCTGGACCGGCGTCAGGTTGCGGTGGACGACGCCCAGGCCGCCCTGCCGCGCCAACGCAATCGCCAGTTCGCTCTCGGTGACGGTATCCATGGCCGCGCTCAACACGGGGATATTGAGTTGCAGCCGTTCGTGCAGCCTCAC
>CAYJQA010000359.1:0-6203 GCA_964372065.1 uncultured Litorilinea sp. | reverse complement strand
ACGTTGGCCTGGAAGTTCGTCAACCAGATTCGCAAGCGCTATGTGTTGATGCTCACCGCGACGCCCGTGCAGAACGACCTGCTCGAGTTGTATAGCCTGATCACCATCCTCGCGCCCGGCCAGTTGGGCACCGTCCGCGCCTTCCGCCGCCACTTCGTCGAGAACACCGACCTGCGCCGGCCCAAGAACGCCACGTCGCTGCGCCGCCTGCTCAACGATGTTATGATCCGCAACCGCCGCAGCAAGGTGGACATTAGCTTCCCGCTTCGCCGCGCCGCCATCTACCACCTGTCCATGAGCGAAAACGAGTGGCAGCTCTATGCCGATGTCACGGACTACATTCGCCGCCGTTTTCAGGATGTGGACAGCAGCAAGCACCTGCGCCTGACCCTGCTGACGCTCCAGCGCGAGTTGAGCAGCAGCCCCCAGGCCGTCGCCGCGACCCTGCGCAAGATGGTCGCCGACCGCGCCCACGGCGACAACGTGCGCGTCGAGTTGCAGCGGTTCGTGGACCTGGCCGAGAGCATCCCCGTCGGGCGCAAGCTCACGGCGGTCAAGGAAATCCTCCAGCGGTTTCCGGGGCAGTTCCTCATCTTCACCGAGTACCGCGCGACGCTAGATACCATCGTCCGCCAGTTGACCGCCTGGGGCATCCCGACCATCGGCTTTCACGGCGGGCTGGACATTCGCCAAAAGGAAGCTGCGGTCGCGGCCTTTCGCGGCGACCCCGACAACGGTACGCCCGGCGTCCGCGTCATGGTCAGCACGGAAAGCGGCGCCGAAGGCCGCAATCTCCAGTTCTGCTATCAACTGATCAACTTCGACCTGCCCTGGAACCCCATGCGCGTCGAGCAGCGCATCGGGCGGCTCCACCGCCTCGGCCAGACCAACGACGTCGCCATCTTCAACCTCTCCTGTAACGAAACCATCGAAGCGCACATCATCGACCTCTTGGCGCGCAAGATTCGCATGTTTGAGTTGGTCATCGGCGAGCTTGACCTGATCCTGGGCAACATGGATGGCAACAAGTCCTTCGAGGATCTGTTGCGCGAAGCGTGGGAAGGCAGTATGAGCCAACGCGACCTGGCTGAACGCTTCGAGGCCATCGGCGATCTGCTGCTGCGCGCCCGCCGCGACTACGACCAGGTGCGCGCCGCCAATGCCCTCCTGGACCAAGCCTTCGACGCCGAGTAGTCCACACCGCATCTAGAACGGAACCGAGCATGGACCCTCTCGCTACCCTACATGAGGAGAGCCAGGCGCTCGCCGCCCAACTGATCGCTTGGCGGCGCGATTTCCATCGTCACCCGGAGTTGGGCTTCCACGAGGTGCGTACCGCCGGCATCGTGGCCGACCACCTGCGCGGGCTGGGGCTTGAGGTCAGCACCGGCATCGCCGCGACCGGCGTCGTCGCCGTCGTCGAGGGCGACCACGCGCCGGACGACGCGCCCACCGTGCTCCTGCGCTTCGACATGGACGCCCTGCCCATCCTCGAAGAGACGGACCTGTCCTTCGCCTCGCAGCACGACGGCGTCATGCACGCCTGTGGGCACGACGGCCACACTGCCATCGGCATGGGCGTCGCGCAGTTGCTCGTGCGCCGTAAGGCGGCGCTGCCGGGTCGCGTCAAGCTGGTCTTCCAGCCTGCCGAAGAGGGCCTCGGCGGGGCCGCCGCCATGGTCCGCGCCGGCGTCATGGACGCGCCCACGCCATCCGCCGCGTTCGGGCTGCACCTCTGGAACCGCCTGCCGCTCAACCAAGCCGTCGTCCAGGCCGGTCCGCTCTGGGCCAGCGCCGGCATCTTCGAGTTGACCGTCACCGGTCAGGGCGGCCACGGCGCGCTGCCCCATGAGACCATCGACGCCACCCTCATCGCCAGCCAGATTGTCGTCGCCTGGCAGAGTATCGTCAGCCGCAACATCGACCCCGCGCAGACTGCCGTGCTGAGTGTCGGCACCTTCCACAGCGGCGACCTCTACAATGTCATCTCGGCCCAGGCCAAGCTCAGCGGTACCATCCGCACCTTTGCGCCCGCGATCGAGGCGCAGCTCAAGCAGCGCATGGTCGAGGTGGCCGAAGGCGTGTGCGCCGCGTTTGGCGCAACCTGCACGCTCATGTGGCCCATGTCCATCCCGGCGACCATCAACTCGGCCGCGGGCGCGGCGCTCATGCAGGAGGTCGCCACTGCGATCGTGGGACCGGCCCAGGTCGCGCAGATCACCCCCATGATGGTGGGCGAAGACATGTCGGAGTTTCTCAACCGCGCGCCCGGCTGCTTCATTCTCGTCGGCGCGGCCAGCCCGGATCAGCCGCTGCCCAGCCCGCATCATAGCCCCACCTTCGACTTTGACGAACGCATGTTGCCTACCGGCGTCGCGCTGTTAGCCGGCGCGGCATTGTGCTATTTGGACAATAACCGCTCGCACCAGGAGACAACGCCATGAGCATGGAGCACTTCCTGCATCCCCTGGACCACGCGCAAGGTCGCGAGGGTAAGCCGTACAAGTACACGCTCTTTGAGAGCGAGCGCCTGTTGGCCGGGACCAACTCCCTCCTGCCCGGCCAGAGCCAGCCCATCCACGACCACCCGGACCAGGACAAGTTCTATCTGGTGCTGGCCGGAAACGGCCTCTTTACCGTGGGCGAAACGCAACAACTCTGCGGTCCCGGCGACCTAATCCTTGCCCCGTCCGGCATCCCCCACGGCGTCCAGAACCAGGGCGACACGCTCCTCACCTTCCTCACCGTCATTGCGCCCTGGGCCTAATTCGCCCTCACAGCCTATCGCATCGCAGACCGCCGCCAAGTTGACTTGGCGGCAATTTCGTGGTATAATCGGAATAATCCAATGATTAGTTTGCGCCACGGGATTGTGTTCTATGCTTACCGATTTGCTCGACTCCGAATTCCTTAGCTTCCTGGTCGGCCAGGGTTTCCAAACGGGCGACCGTTTGCCCTCGCTCACCGACCTGAGTAGCGAGATTGGCATCAGCGTCGGCAAGCTGCGCGAGCAACTGGAAGTGGCGCGCACCCTCGGTTTAGTGGAAGCCAGCCCGCGGCGCGGGATCACACGCACCGCCTACAGCTTTCTGCCGCCGGTGCGCCTCAGCCTCCTCACCGCCATGGCCCTTGACCGTCACAATTTTGACCATTTCAGCGGCCTGCGCATCCACCTCGAATTGGCCTACTGGGATGAAGCCGTAGCCAGACTTACGCACGAGGACCACCAGGAACTGCGCCGCTTGGTCGCCCATGCCAAAGCCAAGCTCGACCAACCGCGCATCCAGATCCCGTTTTTTGAACACCGCGAACTGCATCTGACGGTCTTCCGCCGTCTCAACAACCCCTTTGTCGTCGGTCTGCTGGAAGCCTACTGGGACGCCTATCAGGCGGTCGAGTTGGATACCTACGCGGACTTCCACTACCTCCGTCAAGTGTGGGACTATCACGAACGCATCGTCGAATCTGTCGTGGCCGGCGACGTCGCGCAGGGCAAGCAACTGCTCATGGAACACATGCAGTTGCTCAGCCAGCGCGGCATTTCCATCGAAAGCCCTGCGCCGTCAACGCCCGTCGCCGCGTTGGCCCCAGCGTCTACCGTCTAAACTTCGTCAGCTTTACAAAGAGGAACCACCGTGATTTCGTGTGCACAACTGGAGGAAACGAAATGAGCGTGTATGTCCAACCGGCCCAAGTAGAATCCCCTGTTCAAGGGTCGCGGGTCAACGACTTCAACATCAACGTTGCGACGGTCAATGGCTCCGGCAGCCAGACCAGCAACGCCGTGTTGATTCGCTCGCTCTTTAAGATGGGCATTCCCGTCACGGGCAAGAATCTCTTTCCCAGTAACATCCAGGGTATGCCCACTTGGTATAATGTGCGCTTGAGCAAAGACGGCTACCTCGCCCGCCGCGAGGGCGTCGAGATCGTCGTCTGCATGAACCCCGCCACCGTCGCCGACGACATGCAAGAAGTCGTCCCCGGCGGCATCATCCTCTACGACGACACGCTGCCCATCGCCGCCCGGCGCAAGGATGTGACCTATTTCGCCATGCCCGTGAAGGACTTGGTCAAAGACGCCGATCTCCCCTTCAACCTCAAGGACTACGTCGCCAACATGGCCTATGTCGGCTTCCTGACCTACCTCCTGGGGATTGAGCTGGACGAGGTCAAGGCCGCGCTGGACTGGAACTTCGGCGGCAAGAAGAAGCCCATCGAGCTGAACTTTGGCATGGTCATGCGCGCCTATGACTGGGCCAAAGCCAATATCGCCAACGACCAGCCTTTCCGCGTCGCCCGCATGACCGGCCACAACGAAGACAAAATCCTGGTGGACGGCAACACCGCCGCCGCCCTGGGCGCGCTCTATAACGGCGTCAGCTTTGTGGCGTGGTATCCCATTACGCCCTCCTCGTCGGTTGCCGACGCCATCAGCCAGTATGCGCCCAAGCTGCGCACCGACCCTGCCACGGGCAAGGCTACCTACGCCATCATCCAGGCGGAAGACGAATTGGCCGCGATCGGCATGGTCGTGGGCGCAGGCTGGGCCGGCGCACGCGCCATGACCGCCACCAGTGGCCCCGGCATCAGCCTCATGGCCGAGTTCGTCGGCTACGCCTTCTTCGCCGAAATCCCCGCCGTCATCTGGGACATTCAGCGCATGGGTCCCAGCACCGGTCTGCCCACGCGCACCAGCCAGGGCGACATTCTCAGCACCTACTACCTGAGCCACGGCGACACACGCCACGTCCTGCTCTTCCCGGCCACACCGGCCGAATGCTTCGAGTTCGCGGGCGCGGCCTTTGACCTGGCCGAACGCCTCCAGACGCCCGTCTTTGTCCTCAGCGACCTGGACCTGGGCATGAACTACTCGATCAGCGACAAGTTCGCCTATCCGGAAAAGCCTATGGACCGCGGCAAGGTCCTCACCGCTGAAGACCTAACCGAGCTAAAGGGCAGTTGGGCTCGCTACAAGGACGTGGACGGCGATGCCATCCCCTATCGCACGTTGCCGGGCACGCCGCACAAGATGGCCGCCTACTTCACGCGCGGCAGCGGTCACAACGAATACGCCGGTTACACCGAACGGCCCGAAGACTGGGAAGGCAATCTGACCCGCCTCTATCGCAAGTTCGAGACGGCGCGCCAATACGTCCCGGCTCCTGTCATCGACGAGCGCCCCGACGCCAAGATCGGCATCATCAGCCTGGGCAGCAACGACGGCGCGATCCACGAGACGCGCGACCGCTTGCGCGCCGCCGGCATCGAGAACAGCTACTTGCGCCTGCGCGCCCTGCCGCTGCACGGCGCGGTGCGGGAGTTCATCAGCCACTATGACCGCATCTTCGTCGTCGAGAACAACTTCGACGGCCAGTTGTTCAAGATTCTGGTCAACGCCGCGCCCACCAGCGCGCCCAAGATGGTCTCCGCCGCCAAGTGCGACGGGATGCCCCTGTCCGCCCGCTGGATTACGGAAACCATCCTGAGCCACCTGGGCTAACGGCTAACGGTTCGACATCCGCAAGGCCCCTGGGGCCTGTTTACTGGAGAAGACGAGGAACAGCATGGAAACCGTAAAGAAACCGACGCCTGCGCCGCGACCGGTCAAGACCAACGCCATCGGCTTGGAGAAAAACGACTACAAGGGCCGTCCCTCCACCTTGTGCAAGGGCTGCGGCCATGACAGCATCAGCCAGCGCATCATCAACGCCGTCTGGGAGTTGGGCCTGGACCAGACTCAGGTCGTCAAGTTCAGCGGCATCGGGTGCAGCAGCAAGACGCCCGCCTACTTCTTGGGCTATAGCCACGGCTTCAACTCCGTCCACGGGCGTATGCCCTCGGTCGCGACCGGCGCGATCACGGTCAACCGCACCCTCAAGGCGATCGGTGTGAGCGGCGACGGCGACACGGCCTCTATCGGCATCGGCCAGTTCAAACACGCCATGCGCCGCAATGTGCCGCTGGTCTACATCGTCGAGAACAACGGCGTCTATGGCTTGACCAAGGGCCAGTTCAGCGCCACTTCCGACAAGGGCCAGCAGCTCAAGTATGCCGGCGTGAATGAACTGCCGTCCCTGGACGTCTGTCTCGAGGCCCTGGCCGCCAACGCCACCTTTGTCGCCCGCAGCTTTGCCGGCGATGCCAGGCAGGTCGAAACGCTGCTCAAGGCCGCGCTCAATCATCGCGGCATCGCGCTGTTGGAC
>CAYJQA010000358.1:0-6203 GCA_964372065.1 uncultured Litorilinea sp. | reverse complement strand
GTCTATATCCATGACGCTGCGCGGCGTAGACTGTTACTCTCGGCCCACACGAACATTCGTTCTTATCTATGCAGTATACCGGTATTGGCCCACTTTGTCCAGACCTAGATCGCCAGAAAAACCGGGGCTTAGGCAGCGGCGCGCGGCGGCGCGGCGGGGCATTGACGATGGCTCACCGCGCTGATATACTCACGCAACCGCAGTCCTCCCCACCTCGCATGCCCCCTTCTGCGGCATTCCTTTGCTCAATCTGAATGGACGCGCCGGTAGCCCTGCGCGTGTATATGGGTTTGGAGGATCGCCATGCACCCTACGGTTACCCGCGTCTACCAAAACCATCACTTGGACAACACGCGCTGGGATCGCTTCACCCCGCGCGACGATGACATTATCATCACCACATCCTACAAGTCCGGCACCACCTGGATGCAGGAGATCGTCTTGCACCTGGTCTATCTGGGCCGCGAGATCCCGTATCGCAACGAGGCGTCGCCTTGGCTCGATTCTCGCATGAGGCCACTGGAAGAAGTGTTAAGCGTGCTCGAAGACCAGCCGCACCGCCGCTTCATCAAGTCGCATCTCGCCGCCGACGGGCTGCCCTACTATCCCCAGGTCAAGTACATCGTGGTCGGCCGCGACCCGCGCGATGTATTCATGTCCATGTGGAACCACTATTCCAGCCACAAGCCTGACTTCTTCGATTTCATCAATGGACTCCCGGACCGCGTGGGCGCCCCCTTGCCTCCGCCTCCGGCCGATATTCATGACTTCTGGCGTGACTGGGTCTCCCGCGGTTGGTTTGAGTGGGAACACGAAGGCTATCCGTACTGGGGCAACATGCATCATATTCAGAGTTGGTGGAATGTGCGTGAACGGGGCAATATCCTGCTGGTGCATTTCGCCGATCTACTGGCGCAGACCGTAGGGGAGATCCGGCGAATCGCCGACTTCTTGGCGATTCCGGCATCCGACGAGCAGATTTCCCAAGTGGCGCAGGCAACCACCCTCACCGCCATGCGCACCCGCGCCGAGCAGAACAACCCTGGCATGGCGAACGTTTGGCGGGACGGGGCGCGCACGTTCTTCTACAAAGGCACGAACGGCCGCTGGCGCGACGTACTCACCGCGGACGAGGTGGCACAATACGCCGCGACCGCGGCCGCGGTGCTCACGCCTGACTGCCGCGCCTGGTTGGAGCGGGGGTAGGCTCCAGCAGCGTCACCCCGCGGCCAACGCTACGGATTCCTGACCAGCGGCAAGAACAGGGCAGTCCCAACCGGAGGAGGGTTCTCCGATCCCACAAAGACGTTCATCTGATTGCGTTCGGCCGCGCTGGGCGCGGCGGCGTCGCTGTCCAGCAGGTTGATATAGGGATACTCGCCGGGCCAGTTCGCGGCCGCGACGTCCTGGTTAGTGCGCGTGGCGCTGCGGAAGGTGCCGCCCCGCGCCGCCGAAGCCTCACGAAATTCTAAATCGGTCGCCAACGGACGCAGCACATATTCGGACGCATACCAGTCCACGGCAAAAGGATCGGTGCTCGCCAGCAGAATATCCTGGCGGTTGGCATTGCCCGAGGTGTTGTCCTCGTAGCCGACCCAGATGGCGTCTACGATATTGAGGTCCGGCGCGCGGACTAGCGCGAGCTGCCGGCCCAGCAGACCATAGTCGGGATCGCCGCTTTCAGCCTCATAGCCCCAGAAGTAGCGGTGCATTGGGTCCCACCCACCATAGCGACCGTCGTAGTTGCTGATGGTGACAAAGCCGATCAGGTTCTTCCAAGCGATGGTCGCCCCTGCCATGCCGTGGCGCTTGAGCACAGGCAGGTTGATGAAGGTAAGCCGGTCCGCGTCGTAACTACTCCCGTTCCACACACCGTAGCGCATACTCACGTAGGCACCGCCCGCGGTGCGAAACTTGGGATAGGAAAGCTCATTCATCCCGCTGCCCGCTGCGTCCTCCAACAGAATGTAGGCGTCGTCGTTGTTGCCGCCGGCATATTCGCCGGTGGGAGAGCCACCCGCGTCCACTGCGCCGCCGCTGATGGTGCTTTCGTTGAGCAAGGACCAGTCGAAGCGCGACACGGGATGGCCCTGCTCCTGGAAAGCTGAGACCACATCTTGGTACGATTGGTTGGGGTCCTGGGCATTGGCCGGGGAGACATCCCAATTCGTCTCACCCTGGGTATTCTCCGCCACCACCACCTCGCCCGTGAACCCGGCGGGGTGCTGCAAGATCCGCCAGATCAGCCCCTTGAGCACGTCGGTGTTGGTCGCCAAGCGACCATGCCCATCCCCTTCGCCCTGACCGCCCCACTGATTGTTGATCTTGATGACCACGATGCCGTCCGCGGCCACTAGCCCGCCGGGATGGGTGTCTGTGCGATAAAGATGCAGACCGTGCGCCGCCATCAGCGTGATCAGCGCGTCTACCGCGTCGTCGTGCAGGGCCGTCGCCGGGTCGCTGCACGGGGGCGTCGTCGGCAGGTCGCCGCCGTCCAGACTACAGGTAGGGGCGGGCGCATCCGTCACCGCAAAGACATCCGAAACCGCCGTCGCGCTGGTCCACGCCGGTAGGGTCGCGGCGGCGCGGATGGGCTGCGCCGGGGCGACCAGACTGCCCTGGAGCGTCGCCAGCAGCAGGCCCAGCGCCGCCGCCAGCGCGGCGCGCAGGGGCGCGGCCCGCCGCCACCGATGATAGAGTTGCACGCCGCCGAACAGCGAAAGCACGTAACCGGCAAAACCTACACTGTTGGTGAGGGCCGCCCGTTGGCACGGATAGGCCAGCCGCGCGGGCTTGGGCACGCAGCGCAAGAGCAGCCAAGCCAGCGACCCCAGCCCCACGGCCCATAACGACCACCGGGACACCTGCGCGTGGTGAATCTGGCGCGCGTGTCTTGACTTGTCCATTTGTCGCCTGTCCTTTCTGCTGAACGATGCGGCAGCTACGCCTGAAAGGGACCCAACGAACAAATGCGTCCATCACTCTGGATTACACCGGGCATGCCGCCGTGGCGACGGCATGCGGGGAACTTGACGGTGTGCCCCTCTATTGTACCGCCGTTTGGCGCGAATGTGCGCGGAATGGTCCCGCCTCCCCCGGACTGTGCAAGCGTGATCATGCCCTACAGATGCCGCCAAATCAAACGGGGCTGCCTCTAGTGCAGAGACAGCCCCTGTGTTCATGCAGCGAGGAATGTATGTGGCCGCAATAAGCCTATGCCACAAACAGACGTAATTGTCCTGGGTGAGCCGCTTGATCTACGCGCGCGGATGCATAGCGTCGATATTCCTCTTCTCGACCGAGCAGGCGAGCAAGCGCCGCGAGGTTAAGACGTTTCAGGATATTGACCGTTATTGGACGTTTGTCACTCCAAAAGATCATCGATCTGAAGAATTCCTGTGCAGGCTGAGAATCCAACAGTTGAGCGACGAACTCGGCTTCCTGCTCCGACCAGCAAGCTAGAAAATAAATCGTATCGTCAAAGACAGCGGGGCGATCTTCAATAGGGCCGACGACTCGGAAGGAAAGGCTCTTATAGAAGCCGGATATCGCCACTTTCCACGGCGCAAACGTATATGGCCCTACCCCAAATACCGAAAACAGTGGCCGGTTCTTGTAAATCGAACTGGACCGCCGGGAAAACACAGCAGCATTGTCTTGCAGGTACTGCCACGTTTTCGGAGCGTCTTGGGCGATATGAGAAGTGTCGTCGCCAATCAGCGCCTGGGTGACTAACATATACCGCCGGCGCTTCTGCACCAGCCCATTGGCAATGTCGGAGCTTTTGAACATAGGGTAGACGTATGTCGCCTCTATCGGCACACTCGCGCCATACCCATTGCGGAAGCCAACCGCGCTCCTCTCCAGTTCCATAACCTGAGCACAGTCATGCTTAATTCCTGATCGCCATTGATACACGCTATCCACTCCACGCAGATGGCGCCACCGTTCATACAGGGCTACGTCTGCAATCACTTGACCGTCAAGGTATCCAATGGCCTGCGTAGGGGCTGGTTGTCCTATACCCTCAAATACGTCGCAGTTCTGCGCCCCCGCCTCCTGATTGAGGTGGACAACGAAAAGACACGCGTCCACCGACGCGTTAAAGTGCCGCGCAGCATCAATTCCGTACAGGCGGGCAGCGGTAACTGGATAGCGATGCCTCCACGCATAGAATAGGACCTTACGCGCCACAGCCGTCTTGCATAGCACGGCAATTGTCCCTCTGGACGCTTGCAGCCATTCCAGATATTGCAGAAGCATTGCCTCGGATATATCGAAGTTGCTCTTGCCTGTCAGCGCCTCAATCCCGCGATGTCCTTGGCGATTGGATTTCTGCGGCAAATTGGCGCTCTGAAGCGCGCCCAGCTCCGCGTTCGTTACCCACGGCGGATTGCCGATAATCAATATCGGTTCAGCCAAGTCCCGCAAGATGGCGCGCCAGTCCAGGGAAAAAAAGTCGGCGCAGAGAATCTCAATCGGCGCTTGGATATCTTCCGCAGCAATGCGCGCCTGCAACACATCGAGATGGCGTTGATTGATATCAACGCCGACAAATCTCTGCGCGCCGGGAAAAGCCTTTGCTGCCGCGAGCAGGAATGCGCCTTGACCACAGGTAGGCTCAATTACGGCGCGCGGGACTATCCCAAGTTCGCTGACGACTTGAATGACAAGCGAAGCAAGCGGATTCGGTGTCTGAAAGTCGCCGAATTCCCGCGCTTTCGTTGGCTTCCGTGAAACTCCAGGCAACAGAGACCTACCTTACCCGATATATCCCCTCGACATTCCCAGCCTGTACGATGACGCGCCCGTACTGTAATCGCCACTGCAAGGCATTCGATATGGTCAGATACCCTTGCGGTGGAGGATTGTCCAGTATTTCCTCTGCTAGAGCCTGCGCCTCAATGTCGTCCACAGGTAAATGCCTATCCAGCATGAACGCAACGAGATCGTCGGTATTTCCGTCATTGTCAAGGATACTCCGTATCCCTCTTGTCATCTGAAAATCGGCCGTACAACTGTGCTCCACAAAGATTGTGTACTGCAGATCGAGCCTACCGGTACGCCGCTCATGCTCGTCGCTCTTTTCGTAGACGAAGACCAATAGGCTATAGCCCAGACCATAGATCTTCTGGCGAGCCGACCTGTAAGGACAGGAGGATTGAGGTTGGCGCACGCTCGTTACTTTTATGTCCACACCCAACCCAGGAAGATCGATGCCGGAAGCAGAATTGCCCACTTCATAGGTATAGATGTTTGCCAGATAGGCGGTGAACTTGTGCTCAAGATAAGTGCCGACGGCTTTCCCATCCGTAACACCGTACAAAGCAGGCTCATCGTATCGGCTCTCTACCGCGGAAAACCGGGCAGCTTCTTGTATTAGCCGGTCAATCGTCAACTCTGGCTTCATCCGTTTATCCCTGGCCGCCGAACCTGATCCGCCCCAATTTGGCGGTTATGGCCTGACGTTGTCGTCGAAGCTAGCCAAGCTATTTGCCGTGTGGGTATTTTATCATAAACAAACGAGGCTGCCTCTGATACTGAGACAGCCCCGTTTTTCGTTAGCTAAGTTTGGCGATGACGGCGCTTAGTACCGCCCGCCGCCGCGCCCACCACGGTCGCCGCCGCCGCGGCGATCCCCGCCGCCGCGCCCGCCACGGTCACCGCCGCCACGCCGATCCCCGCCGCTGCTGCGCCGGTCGCCGCTCGAACCGCCCCGGTCCCGGCTGCGTGCGTCTTCCACGCTCCAGCCTTCCAAGACGGCCTGCCGGCTCAGACGCACCTTGCCCGACGGGTCCACGTCGATCACCATCGCGGTCAGTTCGTCGCCCAGCTTCGCCACGTCTTCCACCTTCTCGACGCGGTAATCGGCCAGTTGGCTGATGTGTACCATGCCGTCCACACCGGGCAGAATGTTGACGAACGCGCCATACGGCTCGACGCGCACCACGGTCCCCGTGTAGATCTTGCCGACCTCCACGTCTTCCATCATGCGCGAAACCTCGTCGAAGCACTGTTCTGCGCCTACGCCCTCGCCGGAGATGAAGACCGTGCCGTCCTCCTCCACGTCAATCTTGACGCCGAAGGATTCTTGCAGCCCGCGGATGGTCTTGCCGCCCGGCCCGATCAGCTTGCCGATCTTCTCCGGGTCGATAGTCAGGGTCAAGATGCGCGGGGCATAGGGGCTGAGATAGGCGCGCGGC
>CAYJQA010000357.1:3080-6253 GCA_964372065.1 uncultured Litorilinea sp. | reverse complement strand
CGACCCGCTGCCAACGTGCGTCGTCCGGCGGTTCACCCACCAGCATGACGCCGAAAGCAGCCAGGGCCAACACGCCCGCACCGGCGAACCGCCAGCGCGAGGCTTTGAACTCCGCCCGCGACACGCCGTTCGCGATGCGCTCCAACTGCTCCGCGCCCAAGATTAGGAAGACGGCGACCACTGCTACCACAAAGACCACGACACCGGTGGGCACGCCCAGCCAATCCGGAATAATAAAGCGGCCCATGTCGCCCGCGCTGTAGAACTGCTCCACAAAGGAGAAAGTCTCGCCGAAAATGACCACGCCGGTAAGAATACCCGCGATGTAGAAGAACGCATCGATCTTGCCCGTGGCAGCCCCCACAATCGACGTGCCGGGACAGAACCCGCCGACGAGAAAGCCGACGCCGATCAGGAATCCGCCCACGATGGTGGGCCACAGATAGGTCGGCGGGACCCAGACGCGGTTGAAGTCCAGCAATCCCAGCGACGCCGCGCCAAAGGTCAGCACCATGGCGACGATCACACCGCTGAACATTACCTTAAAGACCGTCTGGTCACGCAGATAGAACTGTCCCGTCAGCTTGGTCGACACGCCGAAGCCCGACATCTCCAACACCGCGCCAAAGCCCATGCCGATGAACAGATACACGGCGTAAGCGCCAAACTTGCCAATCAAATCAGTCAACGCAAACGGGGCCATCGCAGCCTCCCCCTCTCTTTGTCTTCGTCTTGGTCGTTGCTTAGGTCCACAGCTTGCGCATGAAATAGGCCAGCAGGTAGCCGCCGGCAAAGAAGGCCAGCAGAAAAGCCCAACTGCCGACCGACAGCGTAGCCGCGCCCGAAAGCCCCTGGCTGGATGTGCAGCCACGCGCCAACCGCGCCCCATAGCCGGAGAGGATGCCCCCCGCAAAAGCGAACACCCAGCGCTGCCGGGCGCTGATGCGCGGGCCGCGAATGGTCTCCAGGCGGATGCGACGGTGGAACCAGCCCGATAGCAGCCCACCGGCAAAGATGCCCACCGTCAGCAGCACAATCCAGTGGTCCAGGGCGTTCTTGCTGCCGCCGGCATATTCCACCAGATAGGAGACGCGGCCCACTTGATCGGGCGCGACCGCGGCAATCACCCAGACGATCATGCGGTTGAGACCGCCGGACGCGCCCAAGCCGTTGCCGGTGAGATAGAAGGCCATAAAGAGCACGACCCCCAACAGCAGCCCCCCCACATAAGGGTTGGCGAAGGGTCGCGGCCCGGCTTTGTCGGCAGCCTTGGCGCTGGCCGGCGCACTGGGATAGGCCAACGTGGTCATAGCTTGACTTGCTCCTTGTAGATGAACAATGCGGGCGAGTCGCACGCAGATTGAACGAAAGTGATCGTCGCGGCCGCCTATGCGCGGGCCGAAGCGTCACTGCTGGGCGGCGCATCGGCCGCCACCTCTTCCCAACCCACCGACATGGCCCGAATATTCGCCAAAGGCGTGTGGCCGGTGCTGGTCAGATAGATGTGCAGCACAACAAAACTGGCAAACAGCCACGCCACCAGCGTATGGAAGGGGGCCAACCAGACCAGTCCCCCCAGTCGCGCAGCCAAGCTGGGCCAGAACTGCGCCCCCCACATCACCAAGCCCGTCAGCATTTGCAGCGGCAGCAGCACATTGAGAATCGCCAGATAGGTCGCCTGCTGCAGCGGGTTCATCTTGTGGTCGGGCGTCTTTTGGAAGGGATGGGGGTCACCGCGGAAGATGCCGCGCACGTAGTAGTCGAGTTGGGTAAACGCCTGGGTGAAGTAGCCGTGCGGCTCCGGTAGATACTGGCGGATCTCGCCGCTGGCAAAGTGATAGAAGGCCGAGAAGACCGCATTGGCGACCAAGATGAACGCCATCACATTGTGCAGCGGCACAACCAGACCCAGATCCAGGCCGCCCAGCGTATCGGGCCGGTGGATGACGATGCCCGTCGCCAGGAGCAGCAGAATGGTGATCGCCTGCAGCCAGTGCCACATTCGTTCATAGAATGTGTACATATACACCCGGTGCATCTCCGGCTGATGTTGCGCCGACTGGGCGTTGCGGCCCGCCGTGTAGACCCGCAGCCCACCGTGGGCCACCACCAAGGCCAAGGTCAGCCCCATCGCAGTCAGACCGACGATCCCGACCCAGTCCACGCGGTTGTGACCGGGCAGATACAGCCCCTTCGTCGCCGTGGCCGGTCGGTATTGCAGCGCGCCGCGGTCGTTTGTGAACAGCTCACCGTCCGCCTGCACATTGGCATCGGCCACAAACTGTGGCTGCACACCACCGGGCAGATAGGCCGCCAGCGTGAAGGGCCGACTGATGCGCGAATCTTCGTTGTGACAGCTCTTGCACTCGCGGGTGGCCCCGGCGCGGCCCATCACATCGTGATTGATGCTGTAGGGCTGCACCGACCCCTGGATGCGCGGGTCGTCCAGCCCCAGCGCGGCCAGCTTGCCGCGCACAAGCGCGACCTTGGCGTCGGTATCTAGGCGTAGCTCCTGGCCGTCAAGCGCGCCGTCCCCGCCGGCGTCGAAGGCCGCCAGAATATCCGGCTGATACGCTGTCCCATCGAGATAGACGGCCTTCAGCTCCGCCAGGCGCACCGGACGCTCCGGCGCACCGTACACACAGTAGAACGACGTAATCAAGTTGAACGGCATCAACTGGGATGCGCCGTCCACATCTTCACGCTCCAGCAGCACAGGCTCATAGCCGGTGATTAGCGCGCGGACATCGTTCGGTTCGCCCTCCACACCGCGATAGGTGATGTTGGCCTCCCCCGCGAGCGTGATCACGGTCCAGTCATTCTGCGCAATAGCAGGCGCATACAGCTGGGGGATGTGACAACTCTCACAACTCAGCGTCCCCATATGAAGGTCGGCATAGGGCAGCCATTGGTGGTTCGCCTCGGTCGTGTGACACGATTCACAGCGGCGCATAGAGTCTTTATATTGCAGCGCAGCCGTGGACTGGACCGCTTGCCCCTTGGCGAAGTTGTGGTCTGGGCGCAGCAGATACTCGTTGAACTCGAGCCGCCGTGGGTCGAATTCCAAATGAGCAGGCCGGGACCCCGACGGTTCTTCATAATAGATGGGGTTATTCAGCGCGAAATGGCAGTTGGAGCATTGCAGGTTGCGCTCGGCATGCACATCCCACGGC
>CAYJQA010000357.1:0-3070 GCA_964372065.1 uncultured Litorilinea sp. | reverse complement strand
GTCCTTGCCCGCCAAGTTCAGCCCGGTGTCCATCAAACGCTGGCCGGAAAAGACTTGTCCTGTGCACAGCGACTGACCATTGCCGGCAAAAATCGCCTCCGGCATCAGGGGGTCAGCCTCGCTGTGAACGGTGCTGTGGCACGCGCCACAGTGCTCCGGCGTGGGGTCCACAATCGTCACCAGCGTGGGCGTCAGCGTCCCATCAGCTTCAAACGCTTCCGGTCGCCATGTCCCCCCGTCCGCCGTCTGTTCGCCCATGCCGCTGCCCAACAGGGTCGCGGTGTTGGCCCACGCAAAGTTGCCGGCCTCCAGTGCGGCCGCGCGCGCGTCCAGGTTGGGCTGCGCGAGATGGCACAAGAAACAGTTCATTTCCACCGTGCCCGACGCGCCCCAGTCCCAGGCTGTCGCTTGGCCCGTCGCGGCCAGGTCGCTCGCGGTCTCCGGGTCTGCGGCGGCCGCGGCCAGGTCGGCAAGCGGCGTCCCGTCGCGGCTGAGCTGGGCCGGTCCACCGCCCACATGACGCACGCCATACAGCTTGATCCAGTCCGGCGTGCCGAGGTCCAGCCGCGCATCACCCTGCGGCGTAAGATAGCGGTAGGTCAGCGGGTCCCAGCCGCCGAACAGCCCGCCGCTCATCTCCCACGGCAGACTGCCCGGTGCGGCGCCGGGTTCGCCGAAGGAGTCCAGCCCGACTGACGTATGGAAGTTGTGACTCGCGATGAAATTCGTGTCATGACACTGCCCGCAAGTCGTCATGGTGGAGACGGGCAGCCCGGATTCCAGAACCTGCGCCCCGTTGGCATCCAAGAGCGCGAACGTAGGATGGAGCGGCGACGTCTGCGCCAGCGCCGCGCGCGCACTGAACGCGCCCCCCAGTAACGCGACGACGATCAAGACCTTTGCCCACCCAAATCGACCCAACAGTGTCCGCCCGTTCACGGTTGCACCTCCGCACTGGCCTGTTGCGGTCCAACCATCCGGCTGCGGCCGCCAAAGTACATGGGGTCGCCGGGATAGCCGAGCGCGTCCCAGTCCAGCCGCCCCGGCGCACCCTCCTGCGTATGGCACTCCTCACACTGCACCGCGTCCGCGGCCGGGGCCACCATGTGGGTGATGGGCCAGTACATCTCCGTGGGCGCAAACCCATAGTCACCGCTATAGGCAAGCCCGGACGTCTCCGATCCCAGGCGGGCGGCTTGGTCCCAGTTGAAATCCGTCCAGTATCCCCCCTCGCCGGCGGTCTTGGGCAGGAGCAGATAATTGTTCACCGTGTCATAGATCTGGTCTGCCGTATGCACCTTGAAGGGGAAGATGAGCGCCTGCGGGTCGCTGATGTCGCCGTGCGGCAGGTTCAGCACCGTGGGCTGGCTGGCGTCGATCTTGTCGCCCACGATATAGCGGTCGGCGGTCCCGCGATACCACGCATAGGTCGGGGTCACGTCCTTTTCGTAGACGAACCGGCCCTTGATCTTGAGGTATTCGTGCGGATTTTCCGGCAGGTCCTGCCCGGCCTCCGACCAATACCATTCGGTCTTGGTTTCCTCCTTGCGGGCAAACGCCGGAATGTGGCAGGTCTGGCAGGCAACGGCGTCGGTGTGGTCGTTGAGGCGCTCGTCCTCATGCGGCGTCGCGGCGTGACAATCGGTGCAGTAGACCTGGTTCTCGTCGTCCATATTGAGCGTGATGGACCGCCCGGCGATGGCGTGGTTCTCCGTGCGGTGACAGTCGGTGCAGACCAAGTTATGTTCGCCCATGTGGACGTCCAGGTCGGCGGACGGGTTCAACAGCGAATTGTCCAGGTCGCCGTGTTTCACTGCGTCGCCGCCGCCGCCCGTGAAATGGCACCCACCGCAGTTATCGCGGTCGGGGATGCCGACGCTCTCCGCCACCGCCATCAGGTCCACGCCCTCCGCGGGATAGCCGGCATTCTGCTTCACATAGCTGCCGCTCGTGTCATGGCAGACCAGACAGTCCACGTTGGTCGCGATGGAGAAATCGAATGTCTCATCTTCCCAACCGTAGCCCGCATGGCAGGCGGTACAGGGAGGCCAGTTGGCGTTGATGCTGATGCAGAAGTTGTTGATGAGGTTCTTCTTGCCGCCGTAGACCGGCTCGTCGTGGCCTGCCAGCGTATAGGGGCCGCTCTCCCATGTCCAGTGCGATGTCTGCATCACGTCGGTAGCGGCGTCGGGATGGCAAGAGAGGCAAGCCTGCGTCACCTCCGGACCGGTCGTCAGCGGCGTCTCAAAGAGGCCCGCGTGGTCGGTGTGCGCCGGGTGCACCGGCAGCGCAGCGCGCGGAGCGTCGCGGGCCGCGCTGGGTTTGGGCATGAAGAAGAACACGGGAATGAGGATGACGAGTGCGGTAGCAACCACCCCAAGAATCCACCAGTTACGAAGAGCTTTCATAGCGCCTACTTTCACTGAGTGCAGCGTGGGCCTGCATGGGGGAACGCCGTTGCCGTCGGCCAAGGGCCGCGGCAGGCTCACTCCATGGGCGTTGCGTTAAGCAGATCCGCGTGCTTACTCACCCGGTCTGCCATGATGCTTCGCATAATGTCGAGCGCCTCGATCACCCGCCGGTCGGCGAGCGCATAGACCACCTGCCGCCCGTTGCGCTCCGGCACCACAAGACCGGACGCGCGCAAGATCGCGAGATGGCGCGAAATGGTGGACTGGGGCAAGTTGAGGATCTCGGTGAGTTGGGTGACGTTTTGCGTCTCTTCGGCCAGCGCATAGAGGATAAGGATGCGCGTAGGGTCCGAAATGGAGGAACAAAGCCGGGCGTGTAGGTTGGTGATCTCGCTACTTGGAGGAATCATACTACCTCCTGGGAAACATCTTATTCGGTTATGCGGATATAATCATTGTACCACATTTCACAAGCTATGCAAATGGGCAAAGAGGAAGCCATCATCACACACGGCAGCCCTGTGATGATGGCTTCCTTCCCGGCAGATGAACCCGGCCAGCGACGCACCGGCGCGTGCGGGCGCGCGTCCTATGAATAAGTGGTGCTTGCCGCCGGCTGCGCCGATCGTTCTCTGCGCTTTGCCAGCGCAGCCATGAAT
>CAYJQA010000356.1:0-6270 GCA_964372065.1 uncultured Litorilinea sp. | reverse complement strand
AAGCGCACCAGGGGCCAGGTGGCATGGTGCGCAGGTGCGCGGCGTGGGTCATAAAGAAGCGGGCGATGCGCCGGAAATCCCCCGCCTCTTCGGCATAGGTGCGATGAGTGGTCAGCATGGTAGTCTCCTGGTCGCGCAGCCCACCGGTGCGGTGGGCGAGGTTGTCGCTCTCATTGTACACCAGCGCCCCGCGCGCCGCGCCCGGCGCTCGCACTGGAGATTGACAAGTAATCGTAGGTGCGGTTTTCCGGGTGCCCCCTGGGCGCGCACATCTTGGGCCACGGTGGCCCCGGCGGTTAGGAAACCGCCGCTACAACTATTCATAAAAACAGTCCTGCCCCTGCGGTCGCCGTAAATCTACGGGACGCGCGGGGCAGGACGCTTGCATCAAATCATTTGTCGCGGCCGGCATGACCGCAGGGGCGGCGCTACAGTATCCGCAGGTCCGGGTCGGGCAGCAGCGTCATGACGCTGACCCGCGCCGCGACCTTGCGCGCCAGGTCGCGGAACGCCTGCGCCCCTGCGCTCTCCGGCGCGTCCACCACAATCGGCGTACCGGCGTCGCCGCCTATGCGGATGCGCGGGTCCAGTTCCACCGTGCCCAGGTACTCCACACCCATGAGCTTGGCGGCGTCTTCACCGCCGCCCACGCCGAAAATCTCACCGCTCATGTTCTCCACCACGCCGATGATCGGCACTTCCAGCCGCTTGAACGCGGTCGCGCCGCGGCGGGCGTCGCTCACCGCCACCGCCTGCGGTCCGGTCACGATGATCCCGCCGGTCAGCGGCACGCTCTGCGCCAGGCTCAACTGGGCATCGCCCGTCCCCGGCGGCAGGTCCACGATCAGATAATCCAGTTCGCTCCACGCCACATCGGTGAACAACTGTTGGATTGCTTTGTGCAGCATCGGCCCGCGCCAGACCACGGCCTCGCCTTCCGGCATGAGAAAGCCCATGCTGATGACTTCCACCCCATAGGCCGTCAGCGGAACCATCTTGTCGTTTTCGATGCGCGGCTTACCGCTCAGCCCAAACATCATGGGAATGTTCGGCCCGTAGATGTCGGCGTCCAGCACGCCCACCGTCGCGCCGTCCATAGCCAGGCTCACCGCCAGGTTGGTGGCGACCGTGCTCTTGCCCACGCCGCCCTTGCCCGACGCTACCGCGATGATGTTTTTGACCGGGATGTTGAGCTTGCCCGCGATGCGGCTGTCGGCGCGCACCTGGGCGTCAAAGCGCACCTGCACCTGGTCCACGCCGGGGACCAACCGCTTGACCGCGGCGATGCTCTCGTTCTCCATCTGGCTCCGCAGCGGGCAGGCGGGCGTCGTCAGCACAATCGTAAAGCCCACGTTCGCCCCGCTGATGGTGACATCGCGCACCATATTGAGCGTGATCAGGTCCCGGTGCAGCTCCGGTTCCTGCACCGTGCTCAGCGCCCGGCGCACCGCGTCTTCGGTAATCCCTGGTTTGGCATTGTGACCAAGCATGCGTCTCTATCCTTTGCCTGCTGAGGCGTGCGTCACCGGCCCCATTGCCGGCGCTGCGCCTATCTTCACCGGACCGGCCAGCCGGCCGCGCCCGTCATGCTTATCCCTGTGTTGCTGTCGCCGCCCTTATTGTGGCGCAGCGCCGCCCACGGTGCGGGAAGCCCTCTCCCAATGCGCGTCAACTGCCCCCGGCCAACGCCGGATGCGGCGTGACCCGCCCGGCCTGCACGTCTTGCACCATCATGGCCGCTACCTTGCGCCCCATCTCCACCGCATAATTGGTCCCCCGATCCCACGGATAGACCTGGCTCATGGACGCAAAGTACAGCCCGGCCAGCGGCGTGCGGATGGCCGGGATCATGTCGGCATAGCCCACCGGCGGCACGGGCTGGGCATACTTCGCCTTGTGGACCCACGCCCCCGTGACCCAGTCGGGCCGGAACGCCAGGTTGAACTTGCTCAGGTGCGGCGTGAACTCGGCCAACAGACCCTCGGCGTCCAGGTCAAAGTAATGGTGATCCGGGTCCAAGTAATCGCCGATGTAGATCAGGTGGTCGCCGCCATAGTGGCGCGGGTCGATCATGTTGGTGTGCTCCACCAGCGCCAGGAAGGGCAGCCCCTCGCGCTTGGGGATGTTCGCCCAGTAGACCTGCGGCATCAACCGCTGCTTGAGCGCCACCGTCGTCACCACCGCGCCCATGCTGCGCAGCCCGGCCAACTGCCCCAGATAGGCGGGCGGCAGATCGGGCGCGAGCCGCTGCATTAGCACCGGGCTCACCGTGCTCAGCACCGCGTCAAACGCGGCCGGCGCTTGCCCCGCCACCTCGACCACATAGCCGCCGGCGGCCACGGGCCGCACCGCGCGCACGCCTGCGCCGGCCTGAATCATGACCCCGCGACCCATTCCGGCCGCGGCCAGCCCATCCACAAACGTTTGAAACCCGCCGCGATAGTAGGCCAGCTTGGGCGTCCGCTTATACACGCGTGCCCAAAACCACGCCAGATTCACCTCGGCGTAGTGCGCGCCGAACTTGCCCTGGAGCATGGGCTGCCACACGGTCTGATACGCCGTGGCCCCCATCCACTTGGCGAGCCAGGCGTCCGCCAGTTCCCGGTCAAAGCGCCGCCACGGCCGCTGCGGGTGATAGCGCAGATACGCCACGACCATGCCCATGCGCAGCCGGTCCACAAACGACAGCAGCGGGAAGCGCAGCACTGCCAGCGGTGTATCCAGCGCATAGGTCTTGCCCTGGCTAAAGAAGGCCGTGACCGGCGCGTGGACCGCCAACCGGTCCGCCATGCCCAGTTCCCGCGTCAACCCGATAATCGCGTCGTCGTTGGTAAAGAGATGGTGGTAGAAGTGCTCCAGCGGCCATTCCCAGGAAGGCTTGCCCTTGAAGCCCGCGGCCAGCCCACCCAGATAGGACGCGCCCTCATAGACGGTCACACGCACGCCCGGCTGTCGCACCAGGTCATAGGCCGCGGTCAACCCGGCGATGCCGCCGCCGATGACGGCGATCTTCACAGCCGGCGATGATTCGCTGTTCACAGGCAATCGGTCATTCCCCGGCTTCGAGCGGCGCACGGGTGCGCGTCAAAGCACATCTGTCTCTGAGTAGGAAAAACCCAGCGCATAGGCGCTGGGTGGACAACCGGCACACTGCACACGCGGGCTCACGCGGCCAGCGAAAATTCGCCGGGGCGGACACCCTGCTGCAAATGGGCGCTCAATTCTTTCTTGGCCCGATGATAAAGCTCCAACAATTCCTCATCCGTGCCTTTGTACGACTGCACGGTCTGCGTGGCGCACAAGAAACAGCCGCGCAAGAATTTGTAATTGTTGCTGTTGCACTTGAGACAGCCGTCCAACTCGATCATCATCAGCACAAAGGCCAGGCTGTCTGCGTGCGTTTCCGGCAGCGCGGCGACCCGGTCCACCAGGTCGCGCCACTCCGGGCCGCGCAGTTCGCGCAGACTCGGAATCAGGTGCGCGGGAAAGAGCAGTTCCGCTCTGGCGTGAACGGCAAACTCGCTCAGGTCCGACATAATCCCTCCCATGAACTCGACTATAGCTCTAATTGCACGTTGGGCAGCTTCACCAACACGGGCGCGGCGGACCGGCCATTGGCCTGCCCGTCCATCAGCAAATTTAGATTGGCGACCAACGCCGTCGCGTCCACGCCGTGCTCGGCGCAGGCGTTCGCCAGCGTGTCATCCGGCTCCACGGCACAATGGCTACAGCCCCCCAGGTGAAACGCGGCCAGCACCTGCTCGGCCTGCGGATGCGTCACCAGGGCGGCGCGGACTGTCATCTCCGGCGTAAAGGCAGCTTCCCCGGTCTGCCGGCGCAGCGCCGCGGTCAGCGTCGCGATCTCGGTCTGCGTGCTCTCGCGCACGCGGCGCACCTCGTCGGCGGCGTCAAACAGCGCCTTGTTATAGCGGTCAAGCCGGCGCGTGGCCGTCGCCAGTTCGCCGTTTAGCTTCCAGACCATCCCCAACGCGCCCAGCGCCGTCAACAGCGCCACCCAAGCCACCACTGTCAGCATCGCCTCACTCCGTCTCTACCCAAAAATGTGTCGCGCCGGTTTGCACGGACGTCAAGATCGACTTCTCAATGCTCATCAAACCGCGCCGCCATGGCCCGCCGGCCTACGGCAGCGTCATGCTTTCGCCCGGCGTCAACACGGTACAGTCAATCTCCGCCACCCGGCGCAGCCGGTCGGCGAACGCCTCGCCGTCCTGCTTGATCACGTCGAAGGTATTGTAATGGACCGGCAAGACGTGCTTGGCCTTGACCCATTGCGCCGCGATGATGGCGTCCTCTGGCCCCATGGTGAAGTTGTCGCCGATGGGCAGCACGGCCAGGTCCACCCCACCGCGGTCGCCGATCAACCGCATGTCATAGGTCAGCGCGGTGTCGCCCGCAAAGTATACATCATGTCCGTCGTTAAATGTCACCAACATTCCGTTCGGAAGCCCACCGCTGGAGCCGTCCGGCAGGGTGGAGCTGTGCAGCGCCACGGTCAGCTTCACGCGGCCAAAGGGGAACGAAAAGGCCCCCCCCGTGTTCATCCCGTGCACGTTTGCCGCGCCGTGCCGCTGCAGCCAGGTCGCAATCTCGAAATTGCTGATGACCAGCGCCCCGGTGCGTTTGGCCAATGCCGCGGCGTCCGCAATATGGTCACTGTGGCCGTGCGTGACCAGAATATAGTCGGCGTCGATGTCACTCACCTTGGCCTTTGCCGCCGGGTTATTGGGGGCAAAGAACGGGTCCACAACCAACTTGGCGCCGCCGGCCTCGAGCGCCAGCGTCGAATGTCCGTGATAGGTAATGCTTAGGGTCACCGGTGGCTTCTCCTATGTACTCCGACGATGTCCGGCGCGACCAAGTTAGGGCCGGAAAAAGACAAGCCAGACTCGCCGCGCCGGCAAGTCTGGCTCTCCGCATTGCACTCTACTCGGCGCTGCCGGTCGGTCCCCCGGACACCCAGCGCAACGCCGCCAGGGTGTCTAGCCGGATGCCTTACTCGGCGCTCTCCTTGCGCTGCTTGGCCTTGTCGGCGGCCTTGCGCTTGAGCTCTTCCAGCCGGGCCTTCTTGGCGGCGGCCTCATCGCTTTCGGCAGTCGGAACCGCCGCGGCCGGGGCCGGCGCGGCCCCATAGCCCTCGCCCCCCGCCATAAGGGCCGCGGCGCGTGCGGCGGCCTGCTGCTTCATGGCTTCCAGTTCCTCTTTGGAACGCGTGGGCTTAGCGGACGCGGCGACCTCGACCCCGGCGGCCTTGGCCTGCGCCTTGGCCGCGTCGGCAGCGGCCCTGGCCTCCGCCTTCGCCCGATCTTCCTCGGCGGCCTTCCGCATGACTTCCTGCTCCGCCGCATATTGCGTCGGCCACAGGGCCGCATAGTACTCGAGGGGAACCGTCAATTCTTCTTTATCATAGACCAACTGCGGATAGCGGTCATAGACGGCCAGCTCATAATCGTGGTTCATCTTGATCGCATCAAAGGGGCAGAACTCGGCGCAGAAGCTACAGCTCATGCACACCGACACGTCAATATAGAACTCGGCGGGCCGGGTGACCGGCTTGCCGTTCTCGTCGCTGTCGCGCACAATCCAAATACACTGGGGCGGGCACACCTTGGCGCAGATACCACAGGCCGTACAGCGGTCCTCGCCCTTCTCCGTGTCCCACAGCAGCATGGGGATGTAGCGGAAACGCTCCGGCAGCAGCCGCTTTTCTTCGGGATACTGGATCGTCAGCATCCCCTCTTGCGTGACAGGCTGCTCGATGACGCGCCGGCCCTCGCCCAGCGCAATGCTGTCGGCATAGCGGCTGGGAACGTTCTTGCGGTCATCCACATACGTATCGACAAAGTGCTTGAGGGTGATCCCCAACCCCTTGAGCAGTCCGGTTCCGAACATGTCGTCTGATTCTCCCTTAGCGGTCTACTTCGCCCAGCACGATGTCGATGGCGCCGAGGATCACCACGGCGTCCGCCACCTTGTAGCCCACGCTCATCGGCCCCAACGCATTGATGTTGATGTAACTCGGCGGGCGCACCCGATAGCGGTAGGGGTTGGTCTTGCCCTCGCTCACGAGATAGAAGCCTAGCTCGCCCTTAGGGGCTTCGATGCGCTGGTAGACCTCGCCCTCCGGCGCACGCACCGTATAGCCGCCCTTGCCGCCCAGGGTCTCGCCTTCGGGCAGATCGCGCAGCGCCTGTTTCAGAATCTTGACGCTCTCGCGGGCTTCCAACAGGCGAATATAGTAGCGGGCGTAGA
>CAYJQA010000355.1:4489-6348 GCA_964372065.1 uncultured Litorilinea sp. | reverse complement strand
GGTCTGCCCGGTGGGGACCGCCGCCCTACTGCGTCAAGCCGGTGTAGCCCACCGGATGCCTACCTCGCCCCGCATGGGGCAACACTTGACCGACAATTGCATAGCGGACGTTCCATGACCGGCGACTGCCGCGCCTCTGCGCGGGGTCGCCCCGCTCGTTACTATCCCAGCTAGAAACGGACACAGACTTTGAAGCTAGGTTTGGGCCTCTATCGCTACATGCTCACGCCGGAGAACTTCCGCTTTGCCAAGCAGGCGGGTGCGACCCACATCGTCGCGCATCTCACCGACTACTTTCACAGCGACGACAGCCTCAGCACCGCCACCGGCGGCGACAGTTGGGGCTATACCGGCAATCATGGCAAACTCTGGACCTACGAGGAGCTGCGCGATCTAGTCGCCGCCGTTAACGCCGCCGGTCTGGAAATCGCCGCCATCGAAAACTTTGACCCGGCCCACTGGTACGACATCCTCCTGGACGGCCCGCGCAAACAGGAGCAGATGGAGAACGTCAAGACCATGATCCGGGCGATGGGCAAGGCGGGCATCCCCTGCATGGGCTACAACTTCAGCATCGCCGGGGTCTGGGGCCGTGTGCACGGCAACTGGCCGCGCGGTGAGGCCGAGTCGGTGGGTTTTCTCGGCCCGGACGGTCCCCAGGAGACGCCCATCCCCAACGGCATGGTCTGGAACATGACCTATGACCGTAATGCGCCGCCGGGCACGCTGGCCCCCGTCACGACCGAACAGTTATGGTCGCGGCTGACGTACTTTCTACAAGAGTTGGTCCCCGTCGCCGAAGAAGCCGGGGTGCGGCTCGCCGCCCATCCCGACGACCCGCCCATGCCCACCCTGCGCGGCCATGCCCGCTTGGTCTATCAGCCCCGCCTCTATCAGAAGCTGCTGGACATCGCGCCCAGCCGCGCCAACGGTCTGGAGTTCTGCCTCGGCACATTGGCCGAGATGACCGAAGGCGACGTCTACGATGTCGTGGACCATTACAGCAAGCAGGATGCGCTCTGCTATGTCCACTTCCGCAACGTTCACGGCAAAGTGCCCCACTACTACGAGATGTTCGTGGACGAGGGCGACATGGACATGATCCGCATCACGCGCATCCTGTACAAGAACGGCTTTGACGGCGTGCTCATCCCCGACCACACGCCACAGATGGCCTGCCCCGGCCCCTGGCACGCGGGCATGGCCTATGCCCTCGGCTATATGAAGGCCGTCCTAACCATGGTCGAACAGGGCGGCTAGAGGGCGGCCATCTTTTCCCAGTCGTAGCGGCGGTTTCCTAACCGCCAGGGCCGGTCTGCGCATGCCGCCATTGCGCCCAGACCAGACGGCGGTGCCATACCGCCGCTACGCACGATAACGATCTCGAAAGCTCGTCTTGTCCGCTCCCCACACTAGAAGGGCCGCCCCCAATGCAAATCACCAAACTGGAAACCCTCGCCCTCTCGCGCATGCACGAACCCGAGCGCCAATGGATCACGGCGCGCTATCGCACCATCAAGGCCGACTGCGCCGTCGTCCTCATCCACACCGACGCCGGCGTGACCGGCATCGGCGAAGCCAGCGCCTATGGCTGGCCCTTGCAGATCGCCGAGTGGGTGGACCTGCTCGCGCCGTCGCTCGTCGGCCGCGACCCCAACGACCCCGCCATTGTCCCCCACCCCAACGGGCGCAACCGTCCCTATGACGCCGCAGTCGGCGGCATCGACTGTGCGCTGTGGGATCTGCGTGGCAAGCTGGCCGGGGTGTCCGTCGCCAAGCTGATCAACCCCGGCGCGACCGACCGCGCCCGTCTCTACGCCTCCAGCGGCTGCCGCTACGCCTCGCGGCTCCGCCCCGCG
>CAYJQA010000355.1:0-4479 GCA_964372065.1 uncultured Litorilinea sp. | reverse complement strand
GGGCTACACCGCGTTCAAGTTTCGCATCGGCACCGAATGGGCCTGGGACGGCGTCACCGTCGACCGCTTTCTCGGTCTGGTGCGCGAGCTGCACCAGACCGTCGCAGGGCGCATGGAGCTGATGCTTGACGGCAACTGCCGCCTCACCGAAGATCAGGCGATCCCCATCACCCAGGAGTTGGATCGCTTGGGCTTTGCCTGGTTCGAGGAACCCATGCCGCGCGAGAACATCGCCGGCTATGCGCGCCTCTGCGCCGCCGTCGAGATGCCCATCTCCGGCGGCGAAAGCTTCACCACCGCCGAGCAGTTCCGCCCCTATCTGGAGCAGCACGCCTACGACATCGTCCAGCCCGACGCGGGCGTCTGCGGCATCACCGAACTGATCCGCATCCAGGAGATGGCCGACCGCTTTGGCGTGGATTTGTGCCCGCACTCGTGGCATAACGGCCTCATGTGCATGGCCCACGCCCATGTGATGGCCGCGCAACCCATCCAGCATCGCGCCCACGGCGACCCCAGCCGCCGCCATAACGCGGTCGAGTTGTGTCTGATCCAAGGCCCGCTGCAATGGGGCATACTGGCCGGGAGCCCCCTGGGCGCAGCCACCATCCGCGACGGCTGGCTGCAGCTGCCCGACCGCCCCGGCTTTGGCGTGGAGCTGGCCCCGGACGTCGCCGCCCGCTTCCCCTATGTCGAAGGCCACTACGCCGTCACCGTGGACCGCTAATCATACGCTCTGTCATTCCGAGACCGCCAGGCCGAGGAATCTCTCCGGTAAGCGTTACATCGCCGAGGGATTCCTCGTCGCAGACTCGTCGGAATGGCAGAACATCCACATACCCAGGAGCCGTCATGAAGATCACCAAACTCGAAACCATCCTGCTCTCGCGCATGCACGAACCTGAACGCCAGTGGATCACGGCGCGCTATCGCACGGTCAAGGCCGACTGCCCGGTCGTCGTTATCCACACCGACGATGGGCTGACCGGCATCGGCGAAGCCTGCGCCTACGGCGTGCCCCGCCTCATCGCCGAATGGGTGGACTGGCTCGCCCCGGAGATCATCGGCAAGGACCCGCGCAGCGCCGCCGCCGTCCCCCACCCCAACGGGCGCAACCACGCCCATGACTGTGCCGTCGCCGGGATCGACTGCGCGCTGTGGGACCTCAAGGGCCAGATCGCAGGCAAGCGCGTCGCCGAACTACTCAACCCCGGCGCACAGGACAAGGTGCGCCTCTATGCCTCTAGCGGCTGCCGCTACGACTGGCGCAAGCGCCCCGAACAACTCGTCGACGAGGCGCAGGAGTACATCGCCCAAGGCTTCACCGCGTTCAAGTTCCGCATCGGCACCGAGTGGGCCTGGGACGGCGTCACCGTCGACCGCTATCTCGGCCTGGTGCGCGAGGTGCATCAGACTGTCGCCGGGCGCATGGAGTTGATGATGGACGGCAATCAGCGTCTCACCGAAGACCAGGCGCTCGTCATCGCCAAGGAACTGGACCGGCTGGGTTTCATCTGGCTGGAAGAACCTATCCCCCAGACCGACATCGACGGCTACGCCCGCCTCAACGCCGCCGTGGACCTGCCCATTAGTGGCGGCGAGCAGTACACCACCCTGGAGCAGTTCCGCCCCTACCTGGAGAAGCGCGCCTATGGCATCGTCCAGCCCGACGCCGGTTGGTGCGGCATCACCGAGGGTATGCGCATCGCCGAGATGGCCCAACGCTACGACGTGGACCTCTGCCCCCACTCCTGGCACAACGGTCTGATGGCAATGGCTAACGGCCACTTGGTCGCCGCGCTGCCCAACCCGCACGCCATGGAACTTTGCATGATCCAAGGCCCGCTACAGTGGGGCATCTTTGACCAGCCCCCCACGATCCAGGACGGCTACCTGCATCTACCTGCGCGTCCCGGCTTGGGCGTCGAACTTGGCGCGGGCGTCGCCGCCAAGTATCCTTATGTGGAAGGACACTACGCCGTCATCGTCGAACGGTAGCCGCGCACTGTCATTCCGCGTGCCCATTGTCATTCCGACGAGCCTGCGAGGAGGAATCTCTCTGCCCTGCCTTGCGCCCCAGAGAGACCCTTCGCTTCGCTCAGGGTGACAGTCTCGAGGAATAACAATGCGCCACCTGCAAGGAGCATTCCATGCCCACGCGTCCCAACCTTGTCTTTCTCATGCCCGACCAACTGCGCCATGACTTCCTGGGCTGCTACGGCGCGGGCTTCGTCCGCACGCCCCACATTGACCGCTTGGCCGCCGAAGGGCTGCGCTATGACCGCGCCTACTCCACGTCGCCGGTCTGCGTCCCGGCCCGCGCCCAACTGCTCACGGGCATGAACCCGCTGCGTACCGGCGTGTTGGACAACGGCGTCTGGCTGCGCCCGGCCTTGAGCGCGTCCGGGCTCCCCCCCTGGCCCGCACTGCTGGCCCGCGCCGGTTACTTTACCGTGGGCATCGGCAAGATGCACTTCTACCCGTGGGACCTGCGCCACGGCTTCCAGCATCGCGTCATCGCCGAAGATAAACGCTGGCTCTACATCCGCGACGACTACTATCACTTCCTGCGCGCCCACGGTGAACGCAAATACCACGGCATCGAGCACGACGGCTATCCGGAGAACCGCGGGGCCATCGTCAACCGGCTCCCCTGGGAGCTATCCGTCGACCACTTTGTCGGCCAAGAAACCGTCCGCTTCATCGACACCTACGGCGGCGAAGAACCCTTTGCGCTCATGGTCGGCTTCCCCGGCCCCCACTGTCCCTATGACCCCACGCCGCAGTTCCTCGACCAAGTGGACCCGGCGCAGATGCCGCCCGCCGCGCCGTATGTCGAGGCCGACACGGGCGTCACCCGCCGGCGCAGCATCGAGGGCCACAAACGCTGGTGGAATCAGGTGGACTACACCGTCTTCACCGCCGACCACAAGCGCAAGATTCGCCAACACTACACCGCGTCGGTCAACCAAATCGACGTGGAGATCGGCGCGATCCGTGATGCGCTCGAACGCCGCGGCTTGCTCGACAACACCGTCATCATCTTTGCCAGCGACCACGGCGACTACTTGGGCGACCACGACCTCATCGGCAAGGGGCAGTATTACGAAGCGTCGTGCCACGTGCCCATGATCGTGCGCCTGCCCGGCGGGCAGACGCATGGCGTCCAGGATACGCTCGTCGAGTTGACCGACGTCACCGCGACCCTGCTTGGCTTGGGCGGCGGCGAGCCGCTCCACCCGTTGGACAGCCGCCCGTTGCCCGGCCTCGGTCTGCCCGGCGAAGATCCGCGCGACATCGTCTTCGGCTTCATCGGCGGCGGCCAGATGGCCTTTGACGGGCGCTGGAAACTCGCCAAGTACAACACCGGCGAGCAGCACCTTTTCGACCTGCTCAACGACCCCCAGGAGCAGCACAACCGCATCGCCGACCCCGCCGCCGCGGGCGAGTTGCGCCGCCTGGACGACGAGCTGACGCGCCAACTCATGCGCTCGCTCCAGGAGTCGCACCATCCTGAGCGTGTCTACCGGGTCGACCTTGCCCAAGACCCCATCTTTGGCAAAGAAGGGTGGCAGCGTCCCTGGCCGCGGCCCTACGGCACGGAGTATGACTAGATTTCGACCGCGGGCAGTCGTAGGTAGGGTTTCGTGGAAGTTAAGGTATTTCTCGGAATTGTAGGTGCGCTTTCCATAGCGCACATCTGGGGCTAGGCAGCCCCGGCGGTAGAAAACCGCCGCTACAATTCCATGAAGGTTTTCTTTGCACCCACTATACCGCGCCTACGACTTCTGCGGAGTTGCCTACCTACATGACCATCCACCACAAGGAGACTCACATGGCCCGTCCTAGCGAGATGTACAACATCCAATTGCCCTATCCCGACAACGTGGACCTCCCCATCGTCGGCCCGGCCCACCGGCGACCCAGCGCTGAGCTGCTCGCCAAGCTAAACGAAGTCAGCAGCGCCACCGCCAGCGCCACCCTGCACCGCATGGGCATCCGCCAGACCTACATGCACAGCCCCGTACCGCGCACGCCGGGCGCCAAAGTCGTCGGCCCGGCGGTGACGCTGCAATTCATGCCCCAGCGCGAAGACATCGCTTCCGGCGCGGGTCAAGAAAGCGTCGAGAAGGTCAGCGCGCTGTGGGCTGTTTTTGACGCCGTCGAGCGCGGCGACGTGCTGGTCATCCAGGCGTGGGGCGACGCCTACACCGGCTGTATGGGCGACATGCTCACCACCTACTTCAAGGGCCGCGGCGGCGCGGGCGTGGTCGTGGACGGCAGCGTGCGCGACTGGCCCAAGATTCAACACCTCGGCGTGCCCTTCTGGACCAAAGGCGTCACCCCCAACTACGCGTCCCAAGCCACCTTGTTCCCCTGGGCCTATAACGTCCCGGTCGCGTGCGATCGCGTCCTGGTCATGCCCGGCGACATCATCATCGCCGACGACGACGGCGCCGTCGTCGTGCCCATCAAAAT
>CAYJQA010000354.1:0-6350 GCA_964372065.1 uncultured Litorilinea sp. | reverse complement strand
GAGTTGACCTGGCCTACCGGTTCGGCCTGCGACGCCAGTGCGGGTGATGCCGGCGCGCTGGAACGCGGCCGGCCGCTACCGCCGTGGCGCACACTCTCCACTTCGGCCAGGATGGCTAAGGCGATCTCCGCCGGTTCACGGCCGCCCAGATCCAGCCCAATGGGCGCGCGTACCCGCGCTACCTGCGTCTCAGAGAAACCGTCGCGGCGCAGGTTCTCCAGGATCAAGCCGACCTTGCGCCGGCTGCCAATCATGCCGATATAGGCGGCAGGCGTTTCCAGTACAGCGCGCAGCGCCTGCTCGTCGGTGACGTGGTCTTCTGTGATCACCACGACCGCGGTCGTCGCCGTGACCAGGGTCGGGCTAAGCTGAGCCCGGTCGGCTCGTTCGGGGCGACTGTCAACAACCTGAACGTCATAGCCGATGATCCGGCCCATCTCGGCCAACGGCCGGCCGATATGGCCGCCGCCGACGATGAGCAGCACCGGTTGGGGCAAATAAGGCTCCAGGAAGACCGTGACCTCGCCCCCGCAGAGCATGCCCAGCGCATCCGGCCCTTCCTCGCGCAGACTGTAGTGGGCCGTGCGCGGCTGCCGCTCAGCCAAGACGGCCTGGGCATCGGCCAGAATGTGCGCCTCCAGTTCACCGCCGCCCACATTGCCGACGTGCGTACCGTCGCCATGCACGAGCAGTTTGAAGCCGGGCCGGGCAGGCGCAGCCCCGGTCACTTGCGTCACCGTTGCGACCACGACTGGACGGCTCTCCTCGATGGCACTGAGTAGCGCCTGTAGGACATCCTGCATAGTTAATCTCCTCAACGACGAATGCGGTATTCTCCGACCTTTTTCGCTGCCCGCTTGACGCCGGTAGATCAAGTGGCGGTCGGAGCCGACCCGCCCCTCGATCGAGCCGCCGAGTTCTTACCCAGTTTGCTCTGCGCCAGATCGGGCTGAACACGCAGCTCGCAAACCAGGCGATCGCAGCACTGGCCGATCGAGTCAAGGTCAGCGGAATAGAGACGTTGCTGGCCGACGTGACGCGCCTTCACTAGTCCCGCCTTGCGGAGTACACCGAGGTGGTGGGAAACCGTCGGCTGCGTCAGCCCGATCCACTCGACCAGTTCGGTCACACTCGCTTCCTCATCGCACAGCTTGACGACAAGGGCATACCGGTGCGCATTCGCCAGCGCGGGCAGGCACAGTTCAAATCGGCAACGCTCAGCGCCGCGCCACACAAATTCGTTCGGCCACGGCCTATTCAGGTTGGCGCTTGTGTACATCGGACTTCTCCTGATCGGTGTGCAGCTCATCATGTTCAGATCCGGCGCGACCACGGCCGGTTGGCGACGTATGTGCAGGTATAGCCCCAGCGCTCATACGCATTGAGTTCAGGTAACTAGACATGCGGTAGTTTGCATGTAATAGCGCCGAAAAATCCTCAACCCGATATAGGTTGAGGCATGCGCCAGCTAGCCCAGCGCGATCGCGATCCGCTGCGCTGCCGGTTCACATTTCGGACACGTGCAAGAAATCACCATCTTGTGATGGGCCAACTGTGGGTCCTCGCCCCGGACAGGTCCCAGGATCAGGTCCAACCAGGCGGCGACTTCAGCATCCACGAGGCGGTAGAAGACATTGACGCCGTCTTTTTCGTCGGCGATGAAACCGGCCTCCCGTAGCGACCGGAGCTGCTGTGACACATAGGGCTGCGGTTTACCGAGCAGCATCTCCAGGTGGCAGACGCACTCTGGCTCGCGGCGCAGCACATCCAGTATGCGCAGTCGTTCGCGATGTGCCAACAGCTTGAGCTTTTCACTGTACTGCTGATAGTCTGGTTCTCGCATTGGTTACCTAGTCTGACTCTGCGACATGCAAAATACTGCATATATTGTGCGCCAATCCGTATCGTAATGCAATATGACATTTGTCCCGTATTTCGACGGCGTATCCCAGGCGCGCTGTGGCGGCTCTGGGTAGAAGCTGCCGGCATGTAGGGCAAAAGGGGTGAGAATGGAGACGGCAATGCGAGCTGTGCTGCTGTCTGGCTTGGCCGGCGTGGCGAAGAATGGCACCGACTGTCGCCTGCGCGTCCTCGCTCCGCTCTTCACTTACCTCGCGATGGCCCCTGGCAGCAGCCATGGAGGCCTTGACAACGGCAAACTGTCGCGCTATAGTATTGAAGATCGATATATTGATCATCAATATGTTGAACCTCAACACAAATGGTGAGCCATGAATCTCGAAGATGCCGAGTACTGGAAGTCGCTCATAAACATGAGTCTCTCTCGGTTACTTATTCTGCGCACACTCCACGAAGGACCCACGCACGGTTATGCCCTCTTGGAGAATCTCAAAGTCTTCACTCAGGGCTGTTGCACACCCGCTTATGGGACGATCTACCCTATCCTCAAAGAGTTACTGGCGGGTGAGTACGCCACTGTAAGATCGGAAATAGAAGGCGGACGCCAGCGCAAGGTCTATGAGCTGACGCCCCGCGGCGTGCTGGCCTATCAACAGGCGGCCAAGACGTGGCAGGAAGTACTTCCCTACATCGAAAAAGCAGTGCTGGAAGGCACAGAGAAGAGCCATGATTGACATGCTCCTTCGTTCCGGGCAGTTCTTTTTGGTCATCCTCGCGGAGCTGATCCCGTTATTCCTCATCGTCACCTTCCTCTCCGGCCTGGCGATGGAGTACATCTCTCCTGAGACGCTCCGGCGCAAACTCAGCGGTTGCAAGGGGCTCGCTGGCCAAACTGCCGCCGTGGGGCTGGGATGGGTGACCCCTTTCTGTTCGTGTTCCACCATTCCTGTCCTAGCCAGCATGGTGAAGGCCGGAATTCCGATTGGCATCATGACGTCCTTTCTCTATGCATCGCCCTATCCGGTGGAGATCGCCATCCCCATCCTGGCGCCCTTGTTCGGCACGCGATCAGCCGCGGCTTTCATGATCGCGGGCGGTGGTATCGCCTTGGCTATGGGGGTGGTGGTGGAGAGGCTCGGCTGGCAACGGCAGATCAAAGTAGACACCACTGCATCTGACGTCGATCTCCACGATGGGGGCGGCGCCCCTTTTATCGCCTTCGATACTAGCTTCAAGGGTAAGGCGACCCGCGCCTGGTACTACACGCTGGGCTTTGCCCGTAAGTTGCTGCTGATCATCATTATCAGCAGCGCCATTGGTTCGCTGATCTACGGGTTCATACCCGAGGAGTGGATCCTACGCTATGCGGGAGGCTCGGGTCTCTGGGTGGTACCCATCGCCGCCCTCATCGGCGTACCCCTCTACGTGAATGCGGCGGCGGTCGTCCCCATCATCTACTCACTCTCGCTCAAAGGCATGAGTCAGGGGGCAGTGATTGCTTTCCTAATCACCGCTACCACCATCAGCCCGCCCGAGATCCTGATGCTGTCCGCGCTGTTCAAGAGAAACTACGTCCTGGCGTTTGCGCTGGCCATGATAGTCGGGGCCGTCATCACCGGCTATGCCCTTAACTGGATCGCATACTGATCGGTCAACAGGAGAATTATCCGATGGAAGAGCAGTCCGTACCTCATATCATTACCGTCTCGGGCGCCTGCTGCATGCCGCACCTGGCGCGGGTGGACAAAGTGCTGGAAAAGAACCTGCGCCAAGCGATCAGTGAACTCGGGGCCGTGGTCGAGGTGCGCACAGTTGGATTGAGCGAAGTGTTGGCCGGCGGCGGCAACCTTTCGACCAAACAAAAAGAGCAGGTCCTCGCGCTGTTCCAACGCTACAGCGCTGCATTTACGCCCGCCGTGTTGATCGACGATCAGGTGCGTTTCGCGGGCCCGCCGCCCACGGTGGATCAGCTGAAAGAAGCCCTCCAGGCTGTCGCGTCGCCGCATGCGTGAGAAGTTGGCGTCGCCAGACAATGGAGGCGACGGTCCGTCCCGAGCAGTGCTGTGTCCACTTATCAAGGGTGGCGCCCCGCGAGCTATGGTAGGGCCAAGAAAAGACATCGAGGAAAGCACGTCCAGCAAATGCATTTCCGTGGTTGTGGCGCATCCAGATGACGAATCACTCGGAATGGGTGGTACTCTGGCCAAATACGCGACCCAAGGCGTGGCTACCTTTATTGGCTCCAACGCCGGATCCGTCCCGCGGGCAGTCTTGCCGGATCGGGTGGGCTTGCCCGATGATAGGAGGAGCGTCCAGGTGAGCTTTGGCTCATTCGTTGCGATGGGACAGCAAATGCAACACCCCGTGAGCGAAGAGGGGGCGATATGAATCAGCAGCAAGAAGACGTGCCTAAGGTCCGCGCTGAGCGGGAGTATGGCAATGTATTCTGCCCGGTGTGCGGCGGAGGTTACGTGCACCCGGACAAAGTAGAGGTCGGTTTGCGCGATGAGAATAGCGACGTCTCGCGTCAGGTGGCCACCCCGCCCAGCGACGTGAAAGCGTCAGATGATGAAGACAACCCGTTCGACGGGCCGCGGCAGGCGGACGCAGCTAGCGCGCCATGAGGTGTTCCGTCGCGCCCGACCAAGCCACGATGAGGGGCGAGAGGGAGAGGATGATCCTTTCCCCGGCTTTGAGCGCGGAGTTGGGGCGCGTCAAGGGATAGAATGAGTCGCTGGCACCAGGCGTGCGCCTCGATTGCCGCCGCAATCATCTCGGCGAAAAAGCCCACTTCGAGCGCCTTACAGCTGTTGTCTGCGTATACCGCCCCTCTCGATCCTACCCCGATGGACAGCGCGAGCCTGACTAGCGGCCCTGCTGCAGGGGCAGCCACGCCCAACCGATCGTACGCTTCCCAGATCGCAGAGTACTCGTCTGCAAAGGCACGATTGGAGACGGGTAGCGTATATGGCGTGTGCAGGCTCTTCTGTGGCGGAAAATCGTCCGGGCACAGAGGCTATCGCCAGCCTATTCGGGGACGAGCGACGCGCTCCGCTTGAGCAAATCCGCCATCAGACCGGCGCCGTCATGCAACGGTGTGACCGGACCCGCACGATGGCGGCAGACGTGGCAGCGGGCCTCGCCCGGCGTCTCCGCCGTGAGCGCGCCACAGTCGCGACACGCAACGAGTCGTCCTGTGACCAGCCGCGCAGGCGGTGACGCATCGGCCAGCATAGCTGCTGTGATGCTATGCGTGAGGCGGACCGCGTGCTCGGGACAGGCAAGGGTACAGATCGGGCAGGCCACACACGCAGATGCAGCAAAGCTTAGCGCAAACGCGGGTCTCCCGTCCGCGCCATCCGGTTCCGTCACCGACCAGGTCAACGCACCGGTCGGGCAGAAATGCGCGCATAGGCCGCAGCCGGAGCAGGTTACCGGATCGACGCCAACGCGGCCAAATGGTGCGGTGGGCGGTAACACGACTGCGGCGGCATCTTCCGCCGGCGGCAAAGCTGCCAGCAACCGTTGCCGCGGCGAGTCCGGCGAGGTCTCTGCTGCGGAACGTGACCCGCGCAAGGTCGCAAAGAGCCGCCGCCGCGATAGTCTCGGTTGCCCACCATCCACGACAGGCAGCGACCGGCCGCTCGGTGCAACTCCCCCGATACTCGCCAACTGCAGGCGAACCGCATGCCCGTAGGCGGCCAACAGGTCGTTGGCCGCACCGACCCGCGTCTGCAGCACAGCCGCGGCTTGCAGTGGGCAGGCCGCGCAGGGCGTATCGTCTAGCCACACCGTGCGCCTGCTGCCAGCGCATAGCGCCAGCATGTCAGCCAGATGCAGCGCGGCCAGACAGCGGCGGTGGCGCAGCACACGCATATCCGGCGCGGCGGGCCGGGCCGGCTGAGGATGGAGCGCGCAGATGACTGCAAGCTGTGTATCCGGTAGCCCCGCGGCGGTTGCCACCAGCTTCGCTTCCGGCGCGTCAGCGCGCCACGCTCCCACCGGGCAGGTGGCTAGGCACAGCCCGCAACCCACACAGCGGTCCGTCGCGAGGTGTGGCATGCCCTGGGAGATAGCGATGGCCTCGGCCGGACAGATGTCCGCGCAGTCCCCACACGCCGCGCCGCGATGGTGCGCGTTGAGACACGCGCCGGCGGTCAGCTCGGGGGTGTGCACTTCACCCACGCTCGCGTAGCGCTCGCGCAGTGTCTCGATCTGTGCGGTCAGCATTCGCCTGCCCTGTTCTAGTGCGTGGCTAGGGAACCGCGACCAGCGCTGCGTGTGCCGCCATCGGCGCCGGTTGGAACAACTCCAGACTGCTGAAGTAACCGCCACCCGCGCATCCGCGGCAGAGGGTGCGCCCGTCGACCTTCACTTCGCGCTCGTTGATGATTTCCTCGCCGCAATCCTCACACGTGGCGCGCACGCCGGCGCGGCTGACAAGCGTCTCCACCGGAACCCGCAAGATGACCGGTGTCGCGACCAGGAGG
>CAYJQA010000353.1:0-6357 GCA_964372065.1 uncultured Litorilinea sp. | reverse complement strand
CGGGATGCTTCGCTGCGCTCAGCATGACAGACCGCCCCCAACGTGAAATGCACCCGCCGCAAAAACGACACGCCCGGATGGTGGATGCAGCCCACCATCCGGGCGTGTCTAGCGCGCACCCGGCCACCGCGCCACGCGGTCGCGCTGCGGTTACACTGCCCAATCGCGCAAGATGCGGTCCGTCTCCTCGGCATGGCCCGTCTCGTCGCGCACCATGTCCTCTAGCTGCACCGCCAGCCCCACGTCGCCATACTCTTCGGCCTGTTTGGCCCGTTCGATATAGCCCTTGACCGCACGCCGCTCGGCCTCCAATACGGCCTCCAGCATTTCGTGATTGCCCTCGGCGGCCTTAACCGGGGCCGGGGTGGTCGTGGGGACGCCGCCCAGCGCCACAATCTTGTTGGCAAGATATTGGGCGTGCATCTGCTCGTCCGGCACTTCGGCCAGGAAAAACTGGACTAGCTGCGGGCGATAAGGCCCCGTGACCTGCGCCGCGTAAATCGTGTACTGAATCACCGCGGACAGTTCGTTCGCCAAGTCCTCATTCAAGTGCTTGATCAACGTCTGTTTGCTCATCGTGAAAATCCTTTCCTTTATTTTTACCGAAACCCCCGTACCGCCCATGCCCGCGCCATCAAAGGAATGGAACCATCCAGCGCGAATGGTAGTCCCGCCCGGATGCGCTCGCGCAAGGTGGTCCGTCGCTCGCTACTCAACGACTGGGCATAACCAGGCGCCGGCCCTTGCCCGCCCAGAAAGGGCAACCAGTAATCGTCGAAATCCCGGAAGTCCGTCGCGATGTCGATGGGCCGCACTTCGACGTGTCTGAGTCCCGCCGCCTGGAAAAGCTCCCCAAGCGGGCCGGGTTGGCAGAGCGGAAAGCGACGGCCCTCGTCAAGCGCATACGCGGCCGAGTCAAGCGCCGCGGCCGCATTCCAGAAGTGGCGCATCAGTTGCATCTTGCCCGCATAATCCCACACATAGGCCGCCACCGGGCCGTCGGATCGCGCGGCGCGCGCCATCTCTGCTACTGCACGACCAGGCTCCGGGATGAAGTTGAGCACCAGACCCGACACCACGGCATGATACCCTGCCGTTTCGACGGGCAATGCCTGCCCGTCACCGACGTCAAACTGCGCCCGCGCATCCTGGACTTGCTCACGGGCATACGCCACGAAACCCGCCGAGCGATCGACGCCTTTGACGCTGCCCGGTGCGGCAACACTCAGAATCGTCTGGCTGAGCGCGCCGGTCCCACAGCCCACATCAAGCCACCGGCCGCCTGGCGGCGCGTCGAGCCAGCTCAGAAACTCGCGGGCGACCTGCCTGCTCCACCGGCCGACATACGGCTCATAGGCCGCGCCGCTTGCCCATGTCTCTTGCTGCGGGGTTGGCAGATCATCCATGTTCGTCACCCTGGAAAAGCGCACTATCACCCTCGGCCGTTCATCCACAGCGAACCGTTCAACCAGGAGTATATACCACGCGGCATCCGCCCGGCGTCAGGTATCCTCCATTTGCCCGCGGCTGCGCCGCTGCCCACTTGGCCGCCGAGAAGAAATCCGAGTACACTGCATCCACAACATCATCTCGCCCGCGCCGCAGCGCGCACAGCAGGGACACCCATGCGCTATCTCAGCGTTCTTGTCTTCACCACGGGTCTTGTCACCCTGGGCATGGAGTTAAGCGCCTCCCGCCTTGTCGAACCGGCCTTCGGCAACAATCAAATCGTCTGGGCCAGCCTCATCGGGCTGATCCTGTTCTGCCTGGCCGTGGGCGCCTGGCTGGGCGGACGGCTGGCCGACCGCTTTCCCCACCGCCGCGGGCTGGACCTGACGCTGACCCTGGCCGCCGTCGGGGTGGCGCTCGCCCCCGCCTTGAGCCGCCCTGTGCTGGCCCTGGCGAGCGAAGGCATGGCGACCTATGCCCCTGGCCTGCTGGGTGGGAGCCTGCTGGCCGTCTTTCTGCTCTTTTCGCTCCCCGGCGTCTTGCTGGGCACCGCCGGCCCGTGGGCGCTGCGCCTGGCCCTGTCAGACGTCGCCCACACCGGGCAAATCGCCGGGCGCATGAGCGCCATCGGGACCGCGGGTAGTTTGGTGGGAACCTTTGTGCCCGTGCTCTGGCTGATCCCCAGCTTCGGCACGCGCTGGACCTTCTTCCTGCTCAGCCTGACGCTGCTGACCGTCCTGGTCGTGGGCAGCCTCCGCACGGCCTACCGCTGGCTGCCCATTGCCGCCTGGATCGGCGTCCTGCTGGCCGCGCTGCTGACCCACCCGTCCGCCCCGCTGGACCTGGGCCGCGCCGAAACGGGCGCAGTGATCTTCGCCGACGAGAGCCTCTACAACACCATCGTCGTGCGGCAATGGGGCAGCGAGCGCCATCTCAAGCTCAACGAAGGCATCGGCCTGCACAGCGTCTATCACCCGGACATGCTGCTCAGCGAGGGCATCTGGGACTACTTCCTGCTGGCCCCACTCTTTTCGCCGCCGCCCGGCCTCCCCACCGCGGACGACCGGCTGCTGCTCATCGGCCTGGCTGCCGGTACGGTCAGCGAGCTATACACCGACATCTACGGCCCGCTGCCCATCACCGGCGTCGAACTGGACCCCCAGATCATCCGCGTCGGCCAGGACTATTTCGGCATGACTCAGCCCAACCTGACCGCGGTCGCCGCCGACGGCCGCCGCTGGCTGGCCGACCGGCCCGCCGATGACCGCTGGCGCATCATCGCGGTGGACGCCTACCGCCCGCCCTACATCCCCTTTCACCTGACCACGGTGGAGTTCTTTACCCTGGTGCGCGACCATCTCACGCCGGATGGCGTGCTCGCCATCAACGTAGGTCGCACCGACACCAACTTTGCGCTCGTGGACGCGCTCGCCGCCACCGCCGCGACGGTCTTCCCGTCCGTCTTTTTGGTCGACGCACCCGGCCCGCCCGACCCGCTAGGCAACACGCTTTTGGTGGCGACTGCCCAGCCCGCGGAGCTGGCGACCTTCCAGGCCAACGTCGCCGCCCTGCCGGAAAGCCTGCCCGCGCCCTTCCGTGACTTCGCCGCCACCGCGCAGGCCTATGCCCGCACGCCCGCGCCGCCGGACACTGCGCCCATCTTCACCGATGACCGCGCCCCGGTGGAGCGCGTCGTCCACGCCATCATCTTGGACTATCTCACCGGGACCAATTAGTCGTAGCGTTACGCGAAGGAGCCACTCCATGCCCGATTATCCCGCCGGACCGATGCTGTCCGCCGACGCCCTGGCCCGCGCCGCGGCGCTGCCGCTCAAACCGGCCCCAGTGGAGTTGGCCGGTTCCCGCGTGCGGCTGCTCCCCGCCGACGTGGATCGCGACGCCGCCGCGCTCTATGCCGTCAGCAACGGCGCACCGGCGCGCCTCGGCGACCGCGCCGTCGACGCCTACGACGCCGAGGCGCTCGTCTGGCGTTTCATGCCCTATGGCCCCTTCCCCGACTTGGCCGCTTTCACCGCCTATCTGCGCGCCCAAGTCGCGGCGGAGAACGTCCTCTGCCTGTGCGTCCGCGACGCCGCCACGGACACGCCGGTGGGCATCGCCACCTTCATGAGCAATCAGCCCCTGCACCTCAAGATCGAGTTGGGCGGCATCTGGTATTCGCCGCTGGCGCAGGCCGGGGGTTACAACACGGAAGCAACCTACCTCATGCTGCGGCACGCCTTTGGGCTGGGCTATCGCCGCGTCGAATGGAAATGTGACAGCCTCAACCTGCGTTCACGCAAGGCCGCGCTGCGCCTGGGCTTCACCTTTGAGGGGATTCAGGCATACCACATGGTCATCAAGGGCCGCAGCCGCGATACGGCTTGGTTCCGCATCCTCGACCACGAATGGCCGCAGGTCCAAGCCAAGCTCGCGGCCATGATCTAGGGACCAATGAAAAAGCCGCCTGTCACCCAGGCGGCTCCTTGTTCTTCTATCTACCGGCGACGCTTACGCGGCGCTGGGCAGCACGGGCCGGAACTTATACCCGTAGATGATCTGGCCTTCGGGGCCTTCCTCACGCAGCTTGCGTGTGACCATCTCCACCCGCATCCCGATTTTGACCATGTCGTGGTCCACGTCGGTCAGTTGCGCTGTCACCATCGGCCCCTCGTCCAGCTTGATCAGCGCGATTGCGTAGGGCTTCTGGTCCTCATAGTCCTTAGGCGCGCTGTACATCACACTGTAGCTATACACCTCGCCGTGGCCTAAGAGATTCTGCTTCAGCCCGATCAGCTCGGTGGTTTTCACCCCCGTCATAAGCTAGTCGTCCCCGGCGGCCTGCAACTCGGCCTCATGCGGCAAGAAAAAGGCAAACTCGTAATTCGGCTTTACTTCCGTCGCCGACGGCGCATGGGCCTCGCGGCCACAGTAAGGACACAGCCGCCGCGGCGGAAAGACCACCCGCGCGCATTCGGGACAGACATCGCCCTGCAAACTGTATCGTGCCTTTTGGGTGCGCCACAGAACCGGAATCGCCATACCGTTCAAAGCTCCTCGCTACTGTCGTTGACACGCCTGGATCCTGAACCAGCGTGCTGTTGCTCCGACCAAACGCGGACGCACCGCCTGCGCCCGTTACGCTCAATTCACTCTGGCTCGCACTGTACCAGGTCGGGCCTCTCAATACCTACCCGGCTCGCATTTCCGCCAGTCTGATAGGTTTTGGCAGCGCTGCCGCGGCTTTCACACGCCCTGGCCCAGCCCTGTGGCCGCCGCGACCGACCATCGAAAGGTCCTGAGAGGCTTGCTGCGCGATTCCGCCAAGTCCCCCGTCAAAATGGCCGCGCACGCCAAGCAGAAAACGAACGGCGGCGCGACGGGGATCCCCGCCGCGCCGCCGGTTACCGGCTTGGGGTCGCTATACGCCCAAGATGTGCGTCACGATGGTCGCGCCGCTGCCGCCGATATTCTGCGCCATGCCTAAGCGCGCCCCCGGAATCTGATTCGCGCCCGCCCGCCCCGTCAACTGCTGCACCACTTCGACGATCTGATAGACGCCCGTCGCGCCCACCGGATGGCCGCGGCTCTTTAGCCCGCCCATGGTGCTGATGGGCAGATCGCCGCCCAACCCGATGCGCTCCTCTTGCGCCATGCGCCACCCTTCGCCGCGCTTGGCAAAACCGTTGGCTTCCAGGCTCAGCGCGCTCATGATCGTAAACGCGTCGTGCAGTTCAAACAGGTCCAGGTCGCCCGGCTGGATGCCCGCCTGCCGATACGCCTTGCCGCTGCTCTGATAGGCCGCCTCCAGCCACAACGGGTCGCGCCGGTCGTGGACGGCCAGCGTGTCGTTGGCGCTGGCGCTCGCCAAGATTTGCACCGCTCCCGCGTGATGTCCTGTGGTATAGCGCCGGACGTGCTCAGTCGGGACCAATATCACCGCGGCCGCGCCGTCGCAGACCGGGCTGCTGTCCATCATGTTGATGGGCGTGGCGATGACCGGCGCGTTGACGTACGTCTTGAGGTCAATGGGGTCTTGGAACATGGCGTTGGGGTTGTGGCTGCCGTTGCGGTGCGCGTTGATGCTAAAGCCCGCAAAGGCGTCGATGGGCACGTTGTGCTCGTACATGTACCGCTGCATGATCAGCGCGTTCAGCCCCACAAAGCTGACCCCGTGCAGCGCCTCATACTCGGCGTCCGAGGCTGTCGCCAGCCCGGCGGTCGTGTCCTTGCCTACCGTGTCGGTCATCTTCTCCAGCCCGGCCACGATCACCACGTCGTGGTAGCCGGAGGCGACCGCCATCGCGCCCACACGCAGCGCGGCCGCGCCGCTGGCGCACGCCGCTTCCACCTTGGCCGCCTCGATGCCGTACAGTCCCACATAGCCCGCTACCAGCGTCGCCAGGTGTTCCTGGTCGATCAAGCTGCCGCTGAGCATGTTGCCCAGGAACAGGGCGTCGGCGGTCTCGACCCCGGCGTCGGTCATGGCCGCGTGGATGGCCGTATACGCGATCTCCCGCGCCGAACGCTCCCACAACTCGCCCACCGGCGACTGCCCGATCCCGATGATTGATACGCTACGCATTCATCCTCCCTGACGGCAATGTGTTCACAGTCCACCCACAGTATAGCCCAGCCGTCTATTTCAGAATGTAATACGTCGCGCGTTTCTGTTTGATATATGGCTCAGCGACCAATGCCAGGTGCCACGACGGTCGGAGAACACGTCACCCAGGGCTGAATAGTGTTCCGTCGAACCCATGTATTCGGGCACAAGAGCAACAAGACAGTGCCGTTGTCGATGCGATGTTTCGAGCTGTGGGCTCGGTGGACATGCCTACGATTATGGAATCGGTTGATTGCTATAGTTCTTACGAAGCTGTTCCGCCGCCACTCCACAAAACTTCG
>CAYJQA010000352.1:6054-6360 GCA_964372065.1 uncultured Litorilinea sp. | reverse complement strand
GCCAGATTCTCTTGAAGACAGCTTACCCGCACTGGAGCCTCCCTGCGATGCGCTCAAGGTCAACCCGACGCCGGACGGGTGTATGTTCGGCGGGGCATCTTCCGGTAGCTGATTATGATGCGCTGATTGTAGCCATTATGCAAAGATTTGTGAGAGTATAGCACAGAGGCAAACAAATAGGCAACGCTGCATGGCGGCGCAACACGGTCTAGGCAGGCGGCGTTGCGCCGCGATCTTCGATCGGATAGGGCGGCAGGTGGACCCAGAAGCGGCTGCCTGCCCCGACCGCGCTGTCCACGCCGACGT
>CAYJQA010000352.1:3398-6044 GCA_964372065.1 uncultured Litorilinea sp. | reverse complement strand
TACTTTATAGCACAGCCGAAAACAAATAGGCAATGCAGCAAGGGGGGGCGCCGGGCATCCCGGCCCTACCAACCAGCGGCGCAGCACGCGCCGCACGCCTTAGCAGGCCGCTGAGACACGCGTACGCGGCCATTATAGCATGGAAGAATACCTGGCACGCGGGCGGCCCTGGCGTCCAGGGCGGCATGGGGAACTCCGCCGCCGGGCCGCACGTTGCGTTGATGGTCTGGCGTCGCGGCCGAGTCTAGGGTAGACTGATGCGGACCGCATGGACGACGCATAGAGACATGGGATACTACCGCCCAGCGGTGGTGCGTGACGGGGACTGGGAAGATGCTGCGCGACGGGGGAAAACTCAATTTTCGGCTGCTGGATGCGTTCCGGCATGCGCCGTCTGAAGAGGCGGAGGAAATCGCCGCGCCGCCCGCCGCGCCGATCGCGACCGAAGCCGCGACCGACGGTGTGGAATCGATCCTGATCACCCAAGCCCGCCAAGACCCCACGGCCTTCGGCAAGCTCTACGAACTCTATGTCGACCGCATCTACGCCTACATCTTTCACCGCGTCGGCAATGTCCAAGACGCCGAAGACCTGACCGCCCGCACCTTCTATCGCGCGCTGGACCATTTGGACACTTATGAGGATCGCGGCGCACCGTTTGCCGCGTGGCTGTTCCGCATTGCTCACAATCTCGTCGCCAACTGGCATCGGGACCGCAGCCGGCGCAGCTTCTTGGCACTGGACCGGCTGTGGTCGCACAGCGTGGACGGGGCATCGCCCGAACGCCAGGTGGAGCAGGAAGAGGAGCACGCGGCGCTGCTACAGGCCGTCAGCCGGCTGCCGGAAGAACGGCGCAACCTGCTGCTCTTTAAGTTCGGCGGCCACATGTCGAACCTGGAGATCGGCGAGTTGATGAACAAGAGCGAGAGCGCGATCAAGTCGCTCTATTTCCGTACGCTGGCCGCGCTGCGCCAGGACTTGGAGGCGCGCGGCTGGGGCGGCGGCCCCACGCCGGAGTCGCATGACGTCCCGGCGCAGGTGGTCGAGAGGGATCCTGAATGATAGAGTGGTCCAAGGCGTGGTCGCCGTCCTGGCGTAGGGGCAGGCGCGCCGCCGCGTGGCCCGGTATCGACTTGGGCGGCGGACGGGTGTTGGGAGCGGAGGATGTGATGGAAAGTCATTATCGGCGTGTGCGGTCACGGATCTACCCGGTCGCCGTACAAGTGAGTGATTCGCTGGTCGCGGCCATCGGCGTGCTGGCCCCCGGCCTGGCCCCGCTGACCGAAGTCGCCGAACAAATGGCGACCGCGGTGCCGGCTGTTACTCCGGAGCCGGAGTTTCGCGCCCACCTGCATGAGGCATTGGAGCGCACGCACCGGCAGCACGCGGCGCAGCGGATGTTGGGCACGCGTCGGGTCGCGGTCCGGCGACGGTCGCCGCGCGGCCGTTGGTTGGTGGCGCTGGTCGCGCTGACGGGGTTGCTCCTGGTCTGGTGGGGCAACCGCCGGCCACGTCCTGCCGTCGTGTAGGCAGGCGGGACGCCCGTAGCCGAGGATTTGGCTGCGGCGAGCGTGTAAGCTATACTGCCTTTGACAACTGAACACGTCGTCAACTCAGGCGCCTAGCACCCCGGATGGTCTAGGCAGCAATGGCGAAACCGGTGTGAGTCCGGTACTGTCCCGCAACTGTAACCTGGAAGCAGCAACGCCAGGAAGTCAGGTCGCCCGCCTTTGTTGTGCGATTGCATCCTCGTGGGAAGGGATGTAACGCGTCAGAGTGAAGTGCGTTACCTTCTTGTCCACGGGCAAGGAGGTTTTTTGTTGCTTGTCCGCGGCGGAAGGGTGTCAGGTTTGGTGACGCTCTGAGTTGGCTGCGTGGGCAGGGTCGAACAATGTTCGCCCATGTTCACACCCATTCAGGAGCGTATCACCATGTCTTTCGGCAACAATTCTACACCTCCCCAAAGTTTCGTTTGTTCACCAACTTGTCTGTCTGCCATGTGGTTGTATGCCGCGCTGACCATCGCCTTGCTGCTGGCGTGGTGGGGCGCGGGGCAGGTTCACGCGGCCACACCAGACGACCGCGTGACGATCATCGTGCAACTGGACGACCACGATGCGCTGGTGCGGCGCGTGCCCGTGACGGGCGCGGTCTCCGGGCTGACGGCGCTGGGGCTTTCCGGGCTAGACGTCATTACCACGTCGACCGCCTATGGCACGGCCGTGTGCAGCATCGCCGGTACCGGCTGCCCCGCCGCCGACTGCTTCTGTAGCGGCGGCATGTGGACGTACCAGTTCTGGAACGGGACTGCGTGGGAATCGCACGCCACCGGACCGGATGGGAGCACGCTGGCCGCCGCGTCCATCGACGGCTGGCGCTGGTCACCCACGTGGGGCGATGCGCCGCCATCCGCGCCGCAAGTGATCGCCGCGGCGGACGCGCTGGAGTGGCTCGCCACGCGCCAGTCGGCGGAGAACGGGTCGTATAGCAACGGCGCGGGCGCGAGCATCGAGGCGCTGATGGCCGTGGGGGCGAATCAGGTCCAGGCGTCGGCCTGGCGCACCGGCGCGGCTGCGCCATCGCTGGCGAGCTTTCTCCTCGGCGCGTCGCCTGCCTATTCCAACCTCGGCCCGGCCAACGCCGGGA
>CAYJQA010000352.1:1589-3388 GCA_964372065.1 uncultured Litorilinea sp. | reverse complement strand
CGCGGGTACGCGCGGGGGGCCCGCGGCCGCGGGCAACCTCTGGCTGCCGCCGGCGGCGGCCACGCCGGTCGACTCCTACACGCCCGGTGTGGGGTATGACGCACACGCCGGGCCGGCGGCCTGGGCGATGTTGGGGGCGGCCGCGCTGGGCGAAGCCATCCCGCCCGACGCGGTGACCGCGCTGGCGGGGCTGGCCCAAGCGTCCGGCGGCTGGGAGTGGCAAGCGGGCTTTGGCGCGGACACCAACAGCACGGCGCTGGTGCTCCAGGCATTGGTCGCGGCGGGGCAGCCCATCTCCGCCACGGTCATCCAAGACGGACTCACCTTCTTGGCGACGGCCCAGAATGGGGATGGCGGCTTCACCTATGACCCCGCCTCGGCCTTCGGCACGGACAGCGACGCCAACTCCACGGCCTATGTGGTCCAAGCCCTGATCGCGGCCGGAGAGGACCCACACGCGGCGCGTTGGACGCAGGGCGGGAATACGGCCATCGACTTTTTGATGGCGCGCCAACTGCCTGACGGCAGTCTGGAATGGCAGGCGGGGACCGGCGCGAATCAGCTTGCCACGCAGCAGGCGATTCCCGCTCTGTTGGGCGAACCTTTTCCCGTGGCGGTGACGTCGCTGCGGCTGTGCGCCGACCTGCGACTGCCGGCCCTCAGCGCCGCGCAGCCGTGAGCGGCGACAAGGAGGCTGCTATGATCTCCCGACTTGGCCGCGTGGGTGGGGCCATCGCGGTGGCGTTGGCGGTCCTGGTGGGAATACCCGCCAGCGTGACCGCACAGACGCCGCCGCGGGCGGCGCTGGTAGTGGTGCACGGCGACGGCGGCGCGCTGACCCGCTGCGTTGATCTGCCCGCGCCGTCCATCAGCGGTGCGGAGCTGCTGGTGTTGTCGGGGCTGGACCTCAGCCTCGATGTGTCGGGCGGGCTAGGCACGACCGTCTGCCGGGTGGACAACGAGGGCTGTTCCTATCCGCAGGAGCAATGCTTCTGCCGGTGTCAGGGTGCGCCGTGCCTCTACTGGTCGTATTGGCAGCGGGAAGGCGACGCCTGGCGCTATTCCAACCTGGGCGCATCGAGCGCGACGGTGAGCGCGGGGAGCATGGACGCCTGGGTGTGGAACAGCGGGACGGTGGGGCAGTCCGCCGATCGCGAGCCGCCAGCGCTGCGCTTCGAGGATGTCTGTGCGCCCCCGACGCCGGAACCCACACCCGAACCGGCGGCCACGGAGACGCCAACGCCCCAGCCGACCGCCGCGGTCGCGCCGGTCATCGACTACTTTCGCGCCGACGTGGACGCGATCGTGCAGGGCCAGAGCGTGGCGTTGCGGTGGGACCTGCACGACGCCGAGGAGGCCTGGCTACAGGTGGGAGGACAGGTGGAAGGAGTGATGGCTCCCGGCGGCAAGACCGTGGCCCCGGACGTGACGACCACGTATGTCTTGGTCGCGCGCGGGCCGGGCGGCGAGGCGCAGGCCCAAGTAACCGTCGCCGTGACCCCGGCGACGCCGACCGGCGCGCCGGCGGCGGTCGATCCGCCCACCGCCACGCTGGTCCCCGCATCCCCGGCTGTGGCCGTGGCGAGCGCGCCGGTCCCAACGGCCACGCAGTTGCCGACAGCCACGCCGCTGCCCACCGCAGTGCCCACCTTTACGCCTGGTTGGTCCACGTGGGAGACGAAGCCGCTCACCGGCAGCGTGGCCGCCGTCATGCCGACGCCGGTCCAGGCCGCAGGCGCGGCGCCTGTCATCGTCAACCCGACGCCGCGTCCCACGCTGCCGCCCGCAGAAGCAACCGA
>CAYJQA010000352.1:0-1579 GCA_964372065.1 uncultured Litorilinea sp. | reverse complement strand
GTCCCACGCTGCCCCCATCGGTTGCTTCTGCGGGCGGCAGCGTGGGACGATTGGCGCTCGGCGTCTCCGCGGTGGTGATGCCGGCGGCCCTGCTGCTGGCGCTGATGGCGGCGCGCCGTCGCCGGCCGCGTTGACGGCGCGGCCAATGCAAACAGCCGGAGCACATGGCTCCGGCTGTTTGCGTAAAGCGACCTCCGCCTACATGGTGGTGCGCTGACGGATCGTTTGGATGTACTGCTCGGTGGTGGAGATGGGGGAGATGGCCGGCTCGTCGTCGTCGCCGCGCAGTTGATTGGGCTGCGCCAGACGGGCCGGGCCAACGCCGGGCACGTCGATGAGCGCCTGGGCATCGCTCTGCGCGAGCTTGAGCACGGCGTCGGCCAACATCGCGCCCGCTGCCTCGCGCTGCTTGACCGCCGCGCTGCCCAACAGGTTTTTGGTTTGGGTGATGATCCCCAACAGGTCATGCGTCGGCTTGGTCCCCGCGCCGATGATGAACCCGGTGATCAGCACATCCCACACTTGGGGAACGGTCTCCAGCAGGCGGGGGGCAAGGGGGCGCAGAAAGTCGAAGAGCCGCATCCCCGTGTAGTTGGAGATGACGATGCCCAGGATGATGCCCAGGACCATGCTGGTGCCGCTCTTGAACTGGATGTACTGGTTGGCGCGCAGGTCGGCAGGCTGCCAGCCGCGCACGTTGAGCAGGGTCCAGTCGACATAATTCCAGACGACCTCGACGGCGCGCTCGACCGCGATGGCCGAAGCCAGCAACGGCAGCAGCACGGGCCACAGGATGGGCGTCGCCGTGCTTTCGTCCGTGACGGTCTGGGCCAGCGCGGTGGAGAGGGGCAGCCCTACCGCGAGCAGGCCAGCGCCAACCGTCCAGGCGAAGCGGTGGAGGGGGGCGAACAGTCGTTTTCGGTGCATAGTTCGGTTCCTTCTTCCTCGTCGCGCGCAGGCAAAGCTTAGCCCGCGGTCGGGGTCTTGGCAAGTTCCACTAGGAGGCGTACACCATAGCCCGTCGCGCCTTTGGGGACCAGCGGGTTTTGGTCGTTCTGAGTCCAGGTCATCGAAGCGATATCCAAGTGCGCCCAGGGATAGCCTTCGGTGAAGTGTTCGATAAACTTGGCGCTGGCCGCGACGCCGGCATTGCGCGCGGCGCTGTTCTTGACTTCGGCCATGTCGGTCTTGATCTCGTCTTTATATTCGTCGTACATGGGCATGGGCCAGAGACGTTCGCCGCTGGTCTTGGCGGCCTGGAGCAGCGCGTTCTGGAGCGTGTCGTCGTTGGCAAAGAGACCGGCGGCCTGGCTGCCCAACGCCACCCCGATCGCGCCGGTGAGCGTCGCCAGGTCCACGACCGCGGTCGGGTTGAAGCGCGCCACATAGCCCAGCGCATCGGCCAAGATGAGGCGGCCTTCGGCGTCGGTGCTGAGGATCTCGGTCGTCTTGCCGGTGATGCCGGTCAAGATGTCGCCGGGGCGGAAGGCATTGCCGTCGGGCATGTTTTCCACGCAGACCGCCACGCCGATGACCCGGCGCGGCGCCTGGAGGCGGGCCAGGGCTTCCAGCGCGCCGC
>CAYJQA010000351.1:0-6374 GCA_964372065.1 uncultured Litorilinea sp. | reverse complement strand
GAATGACACTGGTTGCCGCTTCGGCAGCAACACTACAGCCCCAGCCGCACGTACTGCTCCGGCGGGGCCTCGTTCGCCTGCATCAACTCCCGCAAGCGTGCCACCATGCGCGCTTCCAGCGCCGGGTCATGCAGCGGCGCTTGTTGGCCGGGGTCGCCCTGGAGATCGTAGAGCAGATGCCCCTGCGCGTGTACCGTGTTGGCGACGTGGGTGCCGCGGCCCACGATCTTCATCACGGGGCAGCCCTTGGTGAAGGAGAACGGCCCGGCCTGCTCCCAGGCTTGCAGTTCGTCTACGGCAAAGAGACTCGCCATGTGCGTCGGCATCAATGTGTACTCGAACAGCGGCGTGTTGTCGCCCGCGGCCGCACGCATGTAGACATAGCGCCCATCGGTCATGTTGACCGCGCCGCCGTGATAGCCAAAGATGATCGCGTCGCGGCTCGGCGCGTCGTCCGCAATCACGTCGCGCAGCGGGATGCCCTGCATGGCGGGCGGCCGCGCCACGCCGAAGTACTCCAGCAGCGTGGCCGGGAAGTCGATCATCTGCACCAGTTGGCTGCGACGCTCGCCTTGACGGCGGCTGCGCGGGTCCCACACAAACAGCGGCGTCTGCGCGACCTGGTTCCACATGGGCATGTTGTTCTTGGCCCACCAGTCATGCTCGCCCAGCAAAAAGCCGTGGTCGGTGCAGACGATCAGCATGGTATCGTCCCACAACTTGAGGTCGTCCATCAGATTGAGGATTTGCCCCAGATAGTGGTCACACATGCTCAGGAGCGCGGCATACTGGAAGCGGCCATGCGCCACCTCCTCCGGCGTCTCCTGCACCTTGCGATAGGGCGGCCAGTCGAAGTGACGGCCATTGTATTCGTGGGGGTAGAGGTCTTTGTAATGCTGTTGGCTGAAGAACGGCTCGTGCGGGTCGAAGGTCTCGATCTGCAAAAACCAGTTGTCCTGGCCCGCGTTGCGCCGGATGAAGTCGATCCCCGCGGCGAAGGTGCGCGGTTGCGGCTGCTCCTCTTCCCGGCGCATAAAGGGGCGGTTCACCCAGTCCTGCCGCCAACGACCGTGCTCCCCGCGCGGCGCGACCGTCGCGGGGATGGTCGGCGGCGCGACCTGGCCGATCCACGGGTCACCCTCCTGGCCGCGGTGGAAGTCCCAACTCGTATAGCGGTTGTGATAGGTACTGCCGCCGTCCTCGAAGTAGTGATAATGGTCGGTGCTCAGATGCGTGTAGACGCCGTGGTTGCGCAGGATTTCGGGCATGGAATCGTCGAACGGCTCCATCGGCCCCCAACTGCGGTGCAGGAAGCTATAGCGCCCCGTGTGCAGATCGCGCCGGGCGGGCATACACGGCATGCTGCCGATGAAGCAGTTGTCAAAGGTGACGGTGCGCTGGGCCAAGCGCGCGAAATTGGGCGCATGGGTCCAGTCGCCGCCATACGGGGGCAGCATGTGCCGGTTGAGCGAATCGAACATGACCATGATGGCGCGCATGGGAACTCTCCTTTATGTTTGCCGTGGATTCTGCTCGATATAATACCGCATCACCCGCCGCGACGGGGAGGCGTCCTGCCCGGCGGGGGTTACGTCACGAAAACCGGCCTGTAGAAAGACCGCGGGCGATCCCATGTAGGTGTACGAGGGCGCGCCCGGCGCCACCGGATAGCCCTCGACGATCGGCGCGCCCTGCGCCCGCGCATAGTCGACCGCCGCACGCAGCAGACCGAGCGTGAGTCCTTGCCCGCGGAAGCGGCTGTCCACGAAGAAGCAGACCACCGACCACACCGGCGCATCGTCCAGGCGCGGGAGGGCGCGGTAGCGTTCCAACGCGCCATAGGTCTCCCGCGGCGCGATCGAGCACCAACCCACCGGCTCCCCCTCCGCATAGGCCAACACGCCGACGGGGTTGCTCTGGCGCACAAATTCCTCCAGCGACGCCACCCGCGCGTCCTTGGTGGATCGCTGAAACTCGCCGCTGGTCATGCGCCAGCGCATACAGGAGCAATAGCGAAACTTGCCGTGCGCCAGCGAGAAGCGCGCCAGGTCGGGCAAGCGTTCCTGGGTCACCGGGTGGAAGTCCATCGGCAGCCTACCTGACGACGCGATAGCGCAGATGCGTTCTGCCGGTGGGCGACTCCGCCACCTGCACGCGCTCCAGCCGCATCAGTTCGTCGCCGCCGTTGCCGAAAAGCCGGAGACCCCCGCCCAGGAGCACCGGCATGATATCGACGTTGAGTTCATCGGCCAGCCCCGCCTGTAGGCACTGCTGTGTCGTGCGTGCGCCGCCGACAACCGTGACGTCCTTGCTGCCCGCGGCCGCCTTGGCCTGGGCAATCGCGCTGGCAATGCCGTCCGTCACGAAGGTGAAGGTCAGCGCGCTGGTCTCCTTGGGATGCGTTTTCGGAACCTTGTGGGTAAGCACGAAGATCGGAACCTGATACTCATAATTGCCTGCGTACCAGTCCGGATCGTCCGCCATCGTAAACGTCTTCCACCCCATCACCACCGCGCCGGTGTTACGCATGGAATCCTGCAACGGCGCAAAATCAAGCATGGCCGCGAAATCGGCATACAGCGCGCCTACGCTGCCGCGGCGGTCGTTGACAAACCCGTCCAGTGACATGGTCATACCGACGATCACTTGTGCCATGTGCCCTCCCCTTTCCGATCCGCGATCACGTCAGGCCGGTAACGCCTGGCTCCGGATCGTATGCCAATTCACGCCTTTTGGCACATGGCTTGCGGCCGCGCCTACGCCGCCGGTGCGGCTGCCGGTTCTTGGCGGTTGGCCCACGCGATGAGCAGCCCGCCCAGCAGCGCCGCCACCGCCGCCGCCATGAAGACGGCGCTGCCGCCCCACGCATCCCACAGATACCCGGCGATCACCGACCCGACGCCCCAGCCAATCCCGGCATTGGCCGCGCCGACCAGGGCTTGCGCCGTCGCGCTCAGCCCGCGCGGGGCTGACGCGCTGGCAAAGTTGACCGCCGCCACCCACACCGTCCCATAACAACTCCCCACCAGATAGGCACAGATGACCACCTGCCACGGCGCTTGCACAAACATGAGTAACAGCCAGACGGCCAAGTAACCCGCAAACGCTATCTGGATCACCCGGCCATAACTGAAGCGCGCAAACCAACGCCCCCCCAAGAACATGATGGGGATTTCCGCCAAGGCGTTGACGGCCCAGGCGACGCCGACCATGCGCTCGCCGCCGCCCAGGGCCAGGATATGCAGCCCCATGAAGTTGGCGTAGCCGGAGGTTCCGATGCCTAGCAGCGCCATCGCGGCCAGAAACGCCATATAGCTGCGCCGCCCCACCAACTGCCGCAAGCCGCCCCACAGGGACGCCTGTCCCTCGCGCCTGGCAATGGGCAGCCGCAGCCCCAGCCCTGCGACCACCACACCCAACATGAGCCCGTGAATCCAAAAGGCGACGTGCATGGTGTCGGTCGTGATCAGTTGCGCCAAGCCCAGCGTAACCAGCACAAAGCCCAGACTCCCCCACATGCGTTGGCGTCCATAGTGCGCGCCGATCTGCCGCACCATGTCCATCACCGCGCTGTCGACCAGCGACCCAATGGGCGTGCGGAAGAACGACAGCAGCACGACCACCGCCATCAGCGGCCAAAAGCTGCCGGCCACCAACAGCAGCAGCGAGACCATGCCCGCGCCAAACGCGCACGCGGCCAACACCTGCCGGTGAATGTGCCAGCGGTCCGCCACCGCCCCCCACAGCGGGTTCGCAGTCAGCGCCACCAGCGGGGGAACGCTGCTCAGCCAGCCGATCTCCGCGCCCGTCAACCCGCGCTGGGCAAAGTAGATATTGAGAAACGGGACCAAACAGCCGATGGCGGCGAAAAACGCAAAGTAGATTAACCGGGCAACCCACAGGCCGCGACGAAGGTCGCCGTCGCCGGCTCCGATGTGCTGGGTCAGGACGGGCGAGGGGCGCAACTGGCGATAAATAGCGACTGCATCCTTTCACGTGCGGCGACCCGGTAGAGTCCGCCAAGTAGTTGGGCGTAGCGCGCGCCGGACGTTGCCGCGCCAGGCGCTAGCAGCCACACTACACCCAGCCGCCGCGACTCGGCAACTTGGACAGGCGGCGGCGCACGGTGCGGCCCGCGGCTGCCGCCAAGTCGGGACAAATGACCCGCAACGGCGGGGCAGGTAGCCCGTTGACACGTGCGGATCGCGTCGTTATACTCAGCCTGGGAGTTCACAGAAAGACATAGATTTACATAGTTTTGCCATAGGGAACATTTGACGCAATCACGGTTTGACGGCCGCACCGCAACGCAGCCCGGCCCGCCCAGAGCCCCGCATCGAGAGAGGAACACAGGATAATGCAGCCACCGCTTGACCCGTCCGTGGCCTACCCGCCACCCCGCCTGATCTTCTGGGAGAGCACCGCCGGCTGCAATCTCAACTGCATTCACTGTCGCCGCATTACGCTGGCAGACCAACTGCTGCCGCAAGACCTCAAGACCGATGAGGCGTTTCGGCTGGTTGACCAGATCGCGTCCTTCGCCCGGCCCATCTTTGTCCTCTCCGGCGGCGAGCCGCTCTTCCGCCCCGACATCTTCGACATCTCCCGCTATGCCACCAACGCCGGCCTGATCGTCGCGCTGGCGACCAATGGCACGCTCATCGACGCCGCCGTCGCCCGCCGGATCAAGGACAGCGGCATCCGCCGTGTCAGCGTCAGCTTTGACGGGGCGAACGCCGCCACGCACGACATCTTCCGCGGCCCCGGCGCGTTCGACCGCTCGCTGGCCGGGATGCGCTATCTGCGCGAGGTCGGCGTCCCCTACCAGATCAATACCACCGTGGCGAAGCACAACTCGCACCAGATGGACGAAACGCTGGCCTTGGCCAAGGGGCTGGGCGCGGAGGCGCTGCACCTCTTCTTGCTGGTCCCCGTCGGCTGTGGCATGGAGATCGCCGACGATCAGCAAATCTCCGCCGCACAATATGAATCTATCCTCAATTGGATGTATGATGCAGAAATGGTCGGCGACATCGAGCTAAAGGCTACGTGCGCGCCCCACTATTTCCGCATCGTGCGGCAGCGCCAGGCCGCCGAGCGTCGCCAGGGCATCTTCCGCGAGCGGCCCAACAGCATGCACCGCCAGGACACCAAGGGCGGGCATCCCGGCGGCCACCCGGGTGGACAGCCCGGCGAGCGCCAGGCGATGAACGCGGCCACCAAGGGTTGTCTGGCCGGGACCGGCGTGGCTTTTGTGTCGCACCGCGGCGAAGTCTTCCCGTGCGGCTACCTGCCCATGCCGGCGGGCAATGTCCGCGAGCAGTCCTTCCGTGAGATCTGGGAGCATTCGGCGCTCTTTACCGAACTGCGCAACCCGGACGCACTGGGCGGCAAGTGCGGGTTGTGCGAGTTCAAGAAGGTCTGCGGCGGCTGCCGCGCGCGTGCCTACGGCATGACCATGGACCACTTGGGCGAGGAGCCGTTCTGCACCTATGAGCCGCGTGGCCTGAACGCCGAGGCGGCGATCAACCTGGAGCTTGCCTGAGGCAGCGCCGATTAACCTGGCAGCAGGTTCACGAAGCGAGTAACCGGAATCTCATGACCCATACCACCGTGCAGATTGCCGTCGTCGGCGGCGGCATCACCGGGCTGGCGACGGCCTACTATCTCCAGCAGCACGCGGCCGCCGCGGGCCAACCTCTCAGCTATGTTCTCATCGAACGCAGCCCCGCCCCCGGCGGTAAGATCGTCACCGACACTGTCGAAGGCTTCGGCGCTGAGCCGTTCGTTGTCGAAGGCGGCCCCGATTCGTTCCTCACCTCCAAGCCGTGGGCGCTCCAACTGGCGCGCGAGCTTGGGCTGGAAGACCGCCTGCTGGGCACTAACGACAGCGCCCGCAAGGTCTTCGTGCTCAACAAGGGCAAACCGACGCCCATGCCCGACGGCGTGCTCCTGATCGTGCCCACCCGCTTTATGCCCTTCGCCCTGTCCCCGCTCATCTCGCCGCTGGGCAAGCTGCGCATGGGGTTGGACCTATTCATTCCGGCGCGGACGGACGACGAAGACGAAACGCTGGGCGAGTTTGTGCGGCGGCGCTTGGGTGACGAAGCTCTGGACAAGATCGCCGAACCCCTGCTGTCCGGCATCTACAACGCCGAGGCCGACAAGCAAAGCCTCTTGGCGACCTTCCCCCGCTTCCGCGAGGCCGAGAAGAAGCACGGCGGCTTGATCCGCGACATGCTGGCCTCACGGCGCAAGAGCAGCGCCGCGCCCAAGCCCACGACCGCCGGAGCCAAGCGGGTCGCCATGTTCGTTTCGCTGCGCGGCGGCACACAGGAGTTGGTGGATACGCTCGTTACCAAGCTGACGGGCGC
>CAYJQA010000350.1:0-6380 GCA_964372065.1 uncultured Litorilinea sp. | reverse complement strand
ACGAAAGACGGGAAGACATACTTTGTGGGTAACACCATCGAAGAGCCGCGCGTCTATATCCACGCGATTGTCGGCAATCTTTATCACTATACGCGGTTGTACAGCGGGGAGTAGAGCGCCCCTGCCGGTCGTTTCCGACCTGCGCGAAAGCAGTTCGCACATACAGTCAGACGACAGCAGTTTCCAACCCCACCGTTCCGCGACGCGGCGACCGAGGAGGCCACGCATCATGGGCGCGACCACACCGCCCCCCCAGGACAAGATTGTCACGATTGACCGCTTTGTGCTCGACCAGCAGCAGAGCTTTCCCGACGCGTCGGGCGTGTTGACCGGGCTGCTCTATGACATGGCGCTGGCGGCCAAGATCATCGCCAGCCACACGACACGGGCGGGCTTGGTGGACATCTTGGGCAGCACGGGCGACGAGAATGTGCAGGGCGAAGTCGTGCAAAAGCTGGATCGCTTTGCCCAGCGCACGATCTACCGCCTCAACGACCATACCGGACGGTTGGCGGTGATGGCGTCCGAAGAAGAGGACGAGATCATCCCTATCCCGGAGCGCTTTCCCACGGGCAAGTATGTGCTGCTCTTTGACCCGCTGGACGGTTCGTCCAACATTGATTTCAACGTCAGCGTGGGGACGATCTTCGCCATCTACCGGCGCAAGAGCGCGGGTACCGGGCCGGGCACTCTGGAAGATGTGTTGCAGCCGGGGCGCAATCTGGTCGCCGCGGGCTATATCACCTACGGGTCAAGCACCATGCTGGTCTATTCCACGGGGCAAGGCGTCCACGGCTTTACGCTCGACCCCGGCATCGGCGAGTTTCTGCTCTCGCACCCGGACATCCGCATCCCGGACAAGCCCAAGTATTACAGCGTGAATCAGGGCAATGAGCGCAACTGGCCCGCGGGCGTGCAGCACTACACCCACTGGCTGCAAGGCCGGCATGGCGGCCCGGAGCTGTCGCTGCGCTATATCGGCTCGCTGGTGGCCGACTTTCACCGTAACCTGCTCACGGGCGGCGTCTTCTACTATCCCGCCGACGCCAAGAGCCCCAACGGCAAATTGCGCCTGCTCTATGAGTGCGCGCCGCTGGCGTTTATCGCCGAGCAGGCGGGCGGCTACGGCTCCACCGGTCACGGCCCCCTCCGGGACGTGCAACCGGCGCGCCTGCACCAGCGTACGCCTTTCTATGTGGGCAACCGTGCGTTGGTGGAGCAAGCGGAAACATTCTTGCGCGAGCAAGCCGATCCCGCGGGCTGATGCCGCGCCGCCGCGGCCAACACAAAAATTGCCAGGCCCCACGGGGCCTGGCAATTTGGTTGACGGGGAAAGCGTTGACTGGACGGGCGGTTACTTCCAGCTAAAGATAGCCTTCTCGCCGCGGGGCAGGTCGGCGGTCGTCTTGGGTGTGGCCTTGTCGGCGGGCTTGAGAGCAGCCCGGTCGATGATCAACTGGGCCAACCGGGGGTCGAAGCGGCGGTCTTCGCGCTCCTGGGTGAGTTCACCTGCGGGCGTGTAATAGACCCGCATCTCCAGGTCGCGCTCGCGTGCGTTGCGGCGATTGACGACCACATCCACGCGCACCAGGCGGCCCCAATCCCAGGTGCGGCGCGGGCTCCAGATCTTCAACGGGTTGCGGATGATCAGCGCCTCATCGGTGACCTCATAGACGTTGTACAGATCCAACAGGCCGTAGAAGATAAAAAGCGCGCCCCAGGCGGCAAAGGTCCAGGCAAAAGCGCGGGCAAAAAAGACGTCGGTCATGCCCATGGTAAAGGCCATGAGGCCGGCATAGAGCAGCGCCATGCCGGGCACAAAGTTGCCCGTCACGCCCTCAAAGACGATGGACTCGCCGGCGGGCGGGGTGGGGGTGAGTTGTTCGGTCTGCCCTGCGGTGGCGCTTGCGACGTCCGCCATGTGGATCCTCCTGCGTGTGTGCCGGCGGTAAAGCGCGCCTAAACATCGGCGCATCCCCTTTGGCGCATAGTATAGCCGGAATGGCGGAGCGTCCCCAAATTGGGATCGTGCATCGCTGCACAAGCGGGGCAAGGCCGCCCGATCGGCCACGCGGAAGGCACGGCCATCCCGGCGGCGCAGGCGATTTAGTGGCCATCTCTGAAAAAGAGCTTTTGACAAGGTGTGTAAACTTTGTTAGGATCGCTTCGCGATGGAGCAATGGCGCTCACATGCGTTCTTGCCCATCGCGTCTTTATTCCGGCGCCGAGCATGCAGCCGGCTGATCGTTTGCGGCTGCACCCTGGGTACCACTTGCTCGGAAGCGCTGCTGGTTTTGCACAGGCCTGGCAGCAGTTTGCCCCTAGGGGAGACGTCGCTTGCGACGGACGGTGGTGTCCGCCAAGCAGTTGAATCAGATGTGGTCTATGTCTTGGCGGCCAGTCCGTTGATGGCCTAAGCCCCCAACCTGCCCCGCAATGCGGACAGGTTAACCGATATTTCTTGCGCCGACGAGTGATGCGGAGGAGCGAATTATACATGGCAAAATTGCTGGAAGTGAAGAACCTCAAAACCCAGTTCTTCACGCAGGATGGCGTCGTCCATGCGGTCAACGGTATTTCCTATACCGTTGACAAGGGCGAGACCGTTGCCATCGTGGGCGAATCGGGTAGCGGCAAGAGCGTGGGCGTGATGTCGCTTATTCGCCTCATTCCCCAGCCGCCCGGCAAGATCGTGGATGGCGAGGTCTGGTTTGACGGCCAAGACCTGCTCAAGTTGAATGAGGAAGAACTGCGCCAGATCCGCGGCAATCGGATTGCCATGATTTTCCAAGACCCCATGACCTCGCTCAACCCGGTTTTGACCATCGGGCGGCAGATCACCGAGGCGTTGGAGCTCCACCTCAAGATGAACCGGGACGAAAGCCGCAAGCGCGCCGTCCAGTTGCTGGAGATGGTGGGCATCCCCGGCGCCGACTCACGTTTGGACGACTATCCGCACCAGTTTTCCGGTGGGATGCGCCAACGCGTGATGATCGCGATGGGGCTGAGCTGTAACCCCCAATTGCTGATCGCCGACGAGCCGACCACCGCGCTGGATGTGACCATTCAGGCGCAGATCATCGACCTGGTGACGCGGCTGAAGGACGAGTTGGGCATGGCGATCATCTGGATCACCCATGACCTGGGCGTCGTGGCGGGCATGGCCCAACGCGTGCTGGTGATGTATTCCGGCTACATCATCGAAGAGGCGCAGGTCAACGACATCTACATCAATCCGCGCCACCCCTATACGCTGGGGCTGCTGCGCTCAATTCCGCGGCTAGACTTGGGCCGCCAAAAACGGCTCATTCCCATCGAGGGCTTGCCGCCAGACCTGCTGGAATTGCCCAGCCAATGTCCTTTTGCGCCGCGCTGCGCGTTTGCCGTGGAGAAGTGTTGGCAAGAAAACCCGACTTTGGAACTCGTGGGGACCAATCACCGGGCGGCTTGCTGGGTGGACATCTCCAACGTTAAGGTCCTCGAAGTGTCCCCGCAGGAGGCGGCAGCATGAGCGCGACCCCCACAATCGGTCTAGGCAAGGCACTGGTGGAAGTGCGTAACCTCAAGATGCACTTCCCCATCCACCGCGGCATTATCTTTCAGCGCCAGGTCGGCGCGATCAAGGCCGTGGATGGCATCAACTTCTCGATGGTCAAGGGCGAAACCCTGGGTCTGGTGGGAGAGTCCGGCTGCGGCAAATCCACGACCGGCCGCGCGCTGCTCCAGTTGTACCGGCCCACGGAAGGCGAGGTCATCTTTGAGGGCACGGACCTGACCAAGACCAAAGGCGAAGACCTGCGCAAGATGCGCCGGCGCATGCAGATGATCTTCCAGGACCCCTATGCCTCGCTCAACCCGCGCATGACGGTGGGCAGCATCGTGGGGGAGCCGCTGGAGGTGCACAATATCGGCAGCACCAAGAAGGAACGCCAGGAGCGCGTCCAGGAGTTGCTCAAGATTGTGGGGCTGAACCCCTACTTTGTGAACCGCTACCCGCACGAGTTTTCGGGTGGGCAGCGCCAACGCATCGGCGTCGCCCGCGCGCTGGCCGTCAACCCGGCCTTTATCGTCTGCGACGAGCCGATCTCGGCGCTGGATGTGTCGATCCAGGCGCAGATCATCAACTTGTTGGAAGACTTGCAAGACGAACTGGGGCTGACCTACCTCTTCATCGCCCATGACCTATCGGTGGTGCGCCATATTTCGGACCGCATCGCGGTGATGTATCTGGGCAAGATTGTGGAGTTGGCGGACCGCGACGAACTGTACGCGGACCCCATGCACCCCTACACCCAGGCGCTGTTGTCCGCGGTGCCGATTCCCGACCCGGTCATCGAAGGCAAACGCAAGCGCATCATTCTGGAAGGCGACGTGCCCAGCCCGGCCAACCCGCCTAAGGGCTGCCATTTCTGCACCCGCTGCCCGCGTGTCATGGATGTCTGCCGCGAGCAAGAACCGCCGTTCAAGGAATACAAGGCGGGTCACTACACGGCCTGTTTCCTGTACGAGTAGCGCCGGGGCGCTGCTCCGGCTCAACCCATCAACCGGGTCCCGTCAAGGAATTCCCGATTCCTGAGTTGGCCGCAATCATTTCGGCGCTGTCAGTTGCGTTTGGACAGCGCCGCATCCTTTTTCGGTTCACCAGGGGTGTCACAACGGTGTGGCGCTCCGAGAGTGGGATTGTCTAGTCGAAAACTAAGGAGCTACAAATGAAAGCGAGACTTGTCTACCTGCTGGCGCTGGTGGCCCTCATTGCGATGGTGCTCAGCGCTTGTACGGCTCCCGCAGGCAGCACGACTGCCCCGGCCGCCGGCGAGGCTGCGGCTGTCGGCGGCGACACTCAGGAAGACTACACCACACCGCATCCCATCCTGAGCGACATCCGCGTGCGCAAGGCCATCGCGCACTGCATCGACCGGGATGCGCTGATCGCGTCCGTCTATCCGTATGTGTCGGACGAGGTCAAGCCGACCCTGCGTATGGACGCCTTCATGCCCAAGACCCACTGGGCCTATAGCGGGCCGTATACCGACTATGCGTATGACCCGGCCGCGGGCGGCGCCCTGTTGGACGAAGCGGGCTGGACCCTGGCCGAAGGCGCGGTGACCCGCCAGAACGCCAACGGCGACAGCCTGGCGATCAAGTTGACCACCACCAACGCCCAGTTCCGCCAGACGTGGGCCGCGGTGGCTGTGCAGAACCTAACCGAGTGCGGCTTCCAGATTATTCCTTTGTTCACCCCGGCGTCGTGGTGGTTTGGCGACACGACCGGTCTGGCCCGCCGCGACTTTGAACTGGGTGCGTATGCCTGGGTCGGTCAGGCGGACCCGCAGGGGCGCACACTCTATGCCTGCAACCAGATCCCGCTGCCCAGCAACGGCTGGGAAGGCCAGAACTACATGGGCTGGTGCAACCAGGCTGCTAGCGATGCGGTCGTCTTGGCCAACAACACGTTGGACCGCGAAGAACGCGTCGCCGCGTACGATACGCTGAACAAGTTCTTCGCCGACGACATGGTCTCCTTGCCGCTGTTCCAGCGGGCCGAGGCCGAGGCGTGGGGTCTGAACCTGCAGGGCATCGTCGTGGACCCGACCGAGTATGCCAGCGCCAGTGCAGCGGCGTGGTCGTTGGCCGACGGCGGCGATACCATCGTGGTCGGTTTCTCGCAGGAACCGGCCTCTATGTTCACGCTCGTCGAGAGCGCGGCCGTCCAGGCGCAGATCGCCCAGATGGGCATCGGCGTGGGCAACACGCAGTATAGCTACGACTATCAGGTTGTGTTGCAGAAGGAATTGAGCACGCTAGAATCCGGTCTGGCGACCAATGAGAAGATCACCGTCAAGGCCGGCGACATGGTCTACAACTCCGCCGGCGAGCCGGAAACATTGGCCGCCGGGACCAAGATCTTGATCGATGGCGTGGAGACCGCGTATGACGGGACCAGCGAAGTGCAGTTGCCGCAGTTGGTCGTCAAGTATGCGCTCAACGACTACACCTGGAGCGACGGCACGCCGGGTTCCATCGAAGACGTCAAGCTGGCCTATCAGATCAACTGTGACCGCGAGTCCGGCGCGACGACCTTCATTACCTGCGATTCCATGGCCGATGTCCAGTACAGCGACAGTGCGTTGGAATGGACCGTCACCTACTGGCCGGGCGTACAGGCGCCGGACTACATGCTGATACCCTTCAGCATCAGCCCGAATGCGCCGATCTATCCGAGCCATCAGGTCGTGAGCGATGGTCGCGCCCTCAAGGACGTGCCCGCCGCCGAGTGGACGACCCTGCCCGAGATCGCCGAGAAGCCGCTTTCCTACGGCCCCTTCGTGATCACCGAATGGCTGAAGGGCCAGAGCCTGACCCTAGAAGCCAATCCGTAC
>CAYJQA010000349.1:0-6393 GCA_964372065.1 uncultured Litorilinea sp. | reverse complement strand
CGAATCCTTCCCACCTGCGGTGGGGATACTGTGCCGTCTATCACGGCGCACCTTGGGGCAACAAGATGGTCGTTGCCGACCGGTCGGCTTCCGTTATGAGCCAGATGCGGGTACCGTCTGCCAGGTTGTAGGCGCTGAAGAGACGTAGCCCGCGCTTCAGGCTGAACTCATTCTCCTCAACATCTTCGTTGGGAAGACTTCCCCAGTCGCCGGCTTGGTGGCGAGCCAGAAACTCCTGCGGGGCTTGTCCCGCGGCTTCCAAGGCTGCCAGCGCACCGGGCGTGGCGAACACCTGGCCCAAAGAAAAGCGCGGCTGCTGTTGACCGCCATTTCTCGTATGCATCCCGTCTTCCTTTCTTGATCAACCTCCAAACGCAAAAAAGCCCATCGCAATGTGATGGACCTTTCGTCAGATTCTCTTGCGTCGCTGATTTCACGACACGCTTGTCTCTACGTGCAATCTGTCAAGGTACAGATATAGCATAGCGCATCGAAGCAAGGGGGAAGAAGCGCGCGCGTATGTTTCAGGCTTGCAGATCGCGCGGCCCCTTGACACGGCCCACCCGTTCCTCTATGCTGGCGCAGTTACCAGTGGGAAGGAGGTGATGATTATGTACAAGACGGAGTTGATTCGACGCGTGGCGCGCGAGACGCGCCTGAGCCAGCGCATTGTGGCCGATGTAATGGAGGCCACCCAGCAGATGATCGCGCAGACCCTGCGTATTGGGGAACGCGTGACGTTGCCAGGGTTTGGCACCTTCTACGCCCGCAAGCGTCAGGCAAGCAAAGTCAAACATATCCGCACACGGAAGGAGATCACCGTGCCGGCCCGCAGAATCGCTGGGTTTCGTGTCGGGGACGTGCTCAAACGTGTCGTGGCCAGCAAAGGCCGAGGCAAGACGGTCCGAACATGAAATCGCGACCGCCTGACATGCCCGCCCGCGCGTTAACGCGCGCCTACGCCGCGTCGGCGGCCGGCGGGCGGTAGGTGAGGCGGAAGATGAGGTCGGCCAGCTCGCGGTGAAACTGCGGGTTGTCGGCAAACTGCTTGAACAGTTGCGAGGCGTCGGTGAACTGGTCGGTCTGCCGCAGGAAGAGCGCCAGCAGCACGTCGTGCAGCGCCCGGTCGTGCTCGACGCGAGCATTCTCGCGGTCGGAGTTGCGCATGGCGTTCTGATACTTGGCGTTGGCCGCCACCTGCGCCGGGATCTCCTCGGCGATCAGGCGTCCGATGTGGTCGGCGTCCTTCCACTGGATGTTGCCAAAGCGTTCGTGAAAGAGCGCCAGGATGTTGCTCAGCGCCTCCAGTTCCGTTTCGGGCCGGTGACCGGCCTCGCCCACTGGGATCGGGTCAATTTCGCCCGCGTCGTCCGCCAGGCGGATGGCGACGGTCGCCTGCACCTCGGCGCGATAGGAGTCCATGTCCACCGCCTCGAGGATGTGGCGGGATAGGTCATCCTCCACGGGCGCGGGCAGCTTGGGCAGCAGCAGGTTGAGAAAGATGGCGCGCTTCTCCCACTCCATATTGCCGTAGGGCAGGATGGCGGCCAGGAAGTTGTAGGTCCGCACAAACGCCTTGGCGCTGCCCTTGAACGTGACCTGCTCCTCCTCGTTCAGATCGTGGATATAGACCCCGGCGCAGACGTCCAAGATGGGGTCCAGTTGCTCGCGGCCCGCGCCCGCCAGGAAGCGGGCGACCAGGTCGTCCACCTGCGCCGGGGCGTAGACCTGGGCCGCGTCCAGTTCACCTTGCAGGTCGTGGAGCTTGTTGGGGTCGGTCTCGGCGGCAAGCACCGTGCCGCGGTAATACGGCTCGAACGCGGCGCGGATGGTGTCCTCGTCATTGGCGAAGTCCAGCACAAAGGTATCGTGCTTTTTGGGGTGCGAACGATTGAGGCGCGAGAGCGTCTGCACGGCCTTGATGCCGGAGAGCGGCTTGTCCACGTACATGGTGTGGAGCAGCGGCTCGTCATAACCCGTCTGAAACTTGTCCGCCACGACCAGGAAGCGGTAGGGGTCCTCACGGAACTTGGCCGGGATCAGGTTCGACGCAAAGCCGTTGAGCTTGGCCTCGGTGACCGCACCCAAAGGGTTCCCGCCGCCGTCCTCATGCTCGCCGGAGAAGGCGACCAACGCCTGGTAGGGGCTGTCGATCTCGACCAAATACGCGGTGATGGCGTGATAGTAGCTGATGGCGAGGCTGATCCCGCCGGTGACGACCATGGCGCGGGCCTCACCGCCGATCTTCTTGGCCGCGAGCACGCGCTCGTGGAAGTCGTCCACCATGATCTCGGCCTTGCGCCGGATGGCGTGGTCGTGGCTTTCCACATAGCGTTTGAGCTTGGAGAGCGCCTTCTTCTTGTCGAACTGGGGGTCGTCCGCCACCGTCTTGGCCAGGTGATAGTAGCTGCTGACCGTGGTGTAGTGTGCCAGCACGTCCAGGATAAAGCCCTCTTGGATGGCCTGTTTCATGCTGTAGGTGTGGAAGGCGCGGCGCTTGACCTCCGCGCCGACGGTGAACCGTTCGCCGAATAGCTCCAGCGTCTTGTTCTTGGGCGTGGCGGTGAACGCAAAGTACGACGCGTTGGTCAGCATCCGCCGCGACTCGATGAGCCGGTTGATCTTGTCCTCGACATCCTCTTCCGCGTCGGTATCGCCATCCGTCTGGTCGCCGTCGGTCGCGCCCAAGACGCGATGCATCGCGGCGGTGGTGCGCCCACCCTGGCTAGAGTGCGCCTCGTCAATGATGAGCGCGAAGCGGCGGCTGGCGAGTTCGCCTTCGATCTCGTCCAGCACAAACGGGAACTTCTGCACGGTTGTGATGATGATCTTTTTGCCCTGCTGCAAGAAGGCGCGCAGATCGCCCGAGCGGTCGGCATGGCCCATGATCGCGCTCACCTGGGTGAAGTCCTTGATGGTATCGCGGATCTGGCGGTCCAGGATGACCCGGTCGGTGACGACCACGATGGAGTCGAAGACCGGCCCCGCAGGACCCGTCACGTTGACCAGTTGATGCGCCAGCCAGGCGATGGAGTTGCTCTTGCCGCTGCCCGCCGAATGCTGGATGAGATAGCGGCGGCCCGCGCCAAGCATCGTCACGTCCGCCAGCAGACGACGCACGACGTCCAGTTGATGATAGCGCGGGAAGATCAGCCGTTCGCGCTTCTTGCCGCCTTTGGCGTCGGGGTCCGTGATCTTCTGGGCGAAGTTCTCGACGATGTCGGTGAGGCTGGGCTTGGCGAGGATGCGCTCCCACAAGTACGCGGTCTTGAGACCCGCGGGGTTAGGCGGGTTGCCCGCGCCGTCGTTCCAGCCTTGGTTAAAGGGCAGAAACCACGACGCCTTGCCCTTTAGCTCGGTACACATGCGGACCTCTTGGTCGTCCACCGCGAAATGGACCAGACAGCGGCCAAAGGCAAAGAGGGCTTCGCGCGGGTCGCGGTCCTCCTGGTATTGGCGGATGGCGTCGTGGACAGTCTGCTTGGTGAGGCGGTTCTTTAGCTCAAAGGTCGCCAGTGGCAGCCCGTTGACGAAGAGGCACAGGTCCAGCGCCAGCTGCATTTCGTCCTGGCTGTAGCGCAGTTGGCGGGTGACGCTAAAGCGGTTGGCCGCATATTGCGCGGCGGCTTTGGGATTGCCCGGCGACGCCGCGCCATAGAACAGCTCCACCGCCGCGGGGCCGTGCTTGACGCCGTTGCGCAGCACATCCACCACCCCGCGCTTGGCGACCTCGCCGAAGACACGGTGCAGGAAGCGGTTGGCCGAGACGGGGTCGTCCAGGTTGAGCTGTGTCACGACCGCGGGCTGGGTAGCGTCCAGAAAGGCGCGCAGCTGCGCCGTGTCCACGCAGTGGCCGCGGTCATAGTCGGCGGGGTTGCCCAGCGCATAACCCAGACCGCCATAGGCCGCGGGCGTCTCGTTGAGCGCCTTGCCGTGGGGGTCGAAGCGCACGCCGGTGAGCGCGGCCACGATGAGCGATTCCAGGCCACGTTCGGAGGTGTCAGTCGTCGTCATGGTCGGGGGTGTCCTCCAGGTCGGCGGCGGGGTCTTCGTCCGCCGCTGCGTCCACGTCCGCCAGGTCGGCGGCCAGATCGTCCGGGGCCGCAGTGTCGGCGGCGAGGGACGCGGGCAGGGCCGCGTCGCGCACGTCCAGCTTGCCCGTGACCACGTCCGCGATCAGCCGCGTGCGGTACTCGCGCATGAGGTCGATTTCGCGACCTAGTCCTTCAACCGCTTTGCTGAATTCAGTCGTTTTCTGATCAAGAAACGACGAAATCCCGATCTGTTCACTAAACGGGGGAACTGCCATCCGGAAATCTCGAATTGATGCCAAAGACAAGTTCAGAATGGTTGTGCCAGTCGCTTCACGCTTGAACAATTCCCTAACTGCTGCTGACTGAAGCAAGTACAGTAAGTAGCCTCGAGACAGTACTCCTCGACACTTAATGTAGGCTGCGCTTTTACCGAGAATGATCGCTTCGCCTTGATAAGACGCAACGTTGCCGATCGTTCCATTTATGGACAGCAACAAAGTACTTTCATCGAGCGGAATATAGTACTTCAGATATTCGCTCTGACTAACACAGCGCGCGGATGAAGTGATCTTGACCGATCCATCCACGAGATTGTTGCCATTGATGAAGTGGTAGGGCGACTCATCAACGTAATCCGGCGTTCCATGTAGGCCGTCACCAATCTCTGAAGTGAGTTGCCCTAATCTCCCTGTGTTCCAATGTTGTGGCACTTTGCCCAGCCACTCGACGCCGGAGGGCTTGCGCGGCGCGGACGGGTCCAGCCCCTGCGTGACGGCGTGGTGGATGATGGCCTGCTTCTGCTCGGTGAGCAACTCGATAAGCCGCCGCTTTGCGCGGATGTAGCGGCGCACGCCCCGGTCCACCGCATCCAGGTAGCGCACGATCGCGGCCTGCTCGTCGAGCTGGGGGACGGGGAGTGGTGTCCTCGCCAGGCTGACATAGTTGATGTTTTGCCCTTGCCTGATGCCTGTTACGTGCAAGCTTAACTGGTCGATGAATCCAGCAGATTTGAACAGATAGCGGAAATAGTCAGGATCAATACTCGGTCTGGGTCGCAGAATCGTGTAGGCTGGGCTAATGATACCGCGCTCATGTGCATATTCGATGCCGCCCTGAAACGACCTCAGACTAATGACGAAATCTCCCTTCTCAACGAGCTTCAGAAGGTGAAGATCTTTCAGTGCCAGTACAGTGCGACTCTCAAATTGACCTTTGGTGACAACTCCTTTTGTTTGGGTAGCTGCCAGCAGAGGTTCATCCGCGAATCCCTTTTCCACTCGCTCTGTGAATAGATACTTCATCTTTGCGAGTGCCCAATGCGCGGGCACATCGCCCAGCCAAGCCACGCCGGACGGCTTGTAGGCGAGGTAGGGACGGGTCATGCTTCTTCCCTCGCGTCCGCCAATATCTGCGCCAACAGCCCGTCGGTCTCGCGTTCCAGCGCGGCGATGTCGGCGCGGATCGCGGCCAGGCTGCGCAGGGGCTGGGGCCTGTAGAAATAGCGGGTGAACGAGAGCTCATAGCCGATCTTGGTGGCGGTCGCGTCGATCCAGGCGTCGGGCGCATAGGGCAGCACCTCGCGAGCGAAGAAGGCCGCAATGCCGCCTTCCTCCAGCAGCGGGATCTGCTCGGTGTCGCGCAAGGCCGGGTCCGGCTCATAGACCACCACGCGGCCGTCGTCCGTGGCAAAGCGACCGGACAGCGGGTCGGCCGCGGCCTTGACGCTCGGCGGCTGCTTCACCACCGGCGCGGCCGTGGGGTCCGTCACGGCCAGGTGCGTCTGCGCCAGCTTGAGCCGCTTGGCCGTGAGCTTGACCTGGCTCTTGGCCGCGGCCTGCTCCAGCGCCACGGCGAACGCGTTCCAGTCCAGGTGCGGGCCGGGTCCCCACTCGGCCGCGACGCGTTCCACGGCGCGCAGCAGCGGCGCATCGTCCGTCCCGCAGGCGACCGTCAGGCCGGCCACGTGCGCCGCGTCCAGCTCCACGCGGAGACGCAGCGGGCGCTCCACCGTCACCTTCCAGTAGCCGAACGCGGCATTGGGCAGAATCTTGCTCTGCTCGGATTCCTCGAAGCGCAAGAAGGTCTGCACGATTTGGTCCATGTGCTCCACCCCCAACTCGCAGTTCTTCTTGCCCAGGTTCTTGCGTAAGGGGCGGTACCACTGCGTGGCGTCGATCAGTTGGACGCGCCCGGCCCGGTGCGCCGGTTTGCGGTTGGTCAGCACCCAAATGTAGGTGGCGATGCCGGTGTTGTAGAACATGTTGAGCGGCAGCGCGATGATCGCCTCTAGCCAGTCGTTCTCGATGATCCAGCGGCGGATGTTGCTCTCGCCCTGGCCGGCGTCGCCGGTAAAGAGCGA